>JBBQLO010000017.1:0-16916 GCA_038327915.1 Parcubacteria group bacterium
ATAGAAAAGAGACACCTTCGTCACAATTTATGATCTTACATAAGTCAGAACGCGGTGACAGGATTTATATAATCCAATTCGATACCCACGCTTTCGTGTTTCAGTGTCAGGAGTGGCACAATGTACTGCATTCGCTTTTGGTGTTCCCCATGATATCAACGGATTTCACCCCTACTCCATGAGTTCCATACATCTCTGCCATCCTCTAGTTGTGCCGTTTCGACCGCGGTTCCGGAGTTGAGCCCCGGGTTTTAACAGTCGACTAACACAACCACCTACACACCCTTTACGCCCAATAATTCCGGATAACGCTCGGGGCACTCGTATTACCGCTGCTGCTGGCACGAGTTTAGCAACCCCTTATTCATGAGGTACTATCAATAAACTTTCTCCCTCATAAAAGATGTTTACGACCCAGAGGGTCTTCATCCATCACGCGGCGTCGCTCCATCAGACTTTCGTCCATTGTGGAAGATTCTCGACTGCGGCCACCCGTAGGTGTATGGTCCGTTCTCAGTACCATCGGTGGGGGCCAAGCTCTCACTCCCCCTACGCGTCATAGCCATGGTAAGCCATTACCTCACCATCTAGCTGATACGACACAGGCCGATCCCCAAGCAAATGCTATAAATAGCAATCTTTAATCCGATGCCTTGCGGTTCGGATACTATCAAGTATTAGCTAATCTTTCGACTAGTTATTCCTGACTCGGGGGTTCGTTACCTGCGTATTACTACCTCGTTCGCCACTGGCTACCATATTGCTATGTTAGCCCGTTTGACTTGCATGCCTTATCCACGCCGCCAGCGTTCATCCTGAGCTAGGATCAAACTCTTAAAAAAAGTTTAATTACACATATCCTATAAATAAAATATGTGTGTAGCTTAGTATGAACGGAACAAAATAAAAAACGCTATCTAAAAAATTTTGCTTTTTATCTTCTGGTTGTGCTGTTTGTGATGCCCTTTATTAAAAAGGACTTTTTATATTTTATGGGTGTTTATTGATATTGAAAAGCGTTGCTATGCTTTTCAATCCGGAACTATATATAAGAATGTTTTTGATCGCCCAAAACTGACATTTATAGGCGATCGACGTTTTCTTGCACATACGTTCTTCGACTCATTCTTTATGTACAGAATGAGTCGATAATTCAATTTGAATGTCAACGAACTACTACTGTAAACTAAAAGCGCTCTTTCGAGCACTTAGATAGTATAGTCATATAAAAATGAAAGTCAATAGCATTTTTACCCACTAAAACTCTTGATAATTTAAGGCTCGGGGTGCAAAAGTAGCAGTGACAGATTTGGCACTATCGATGAACAAAACACAGTTACCAATACCGGAACATGAACCACTCCAACCACTAAATTTCCACACTGCTGAATCTGGTAATGCTTTCAAGGTAACCGTGCTATTTTGAGTATAATCTTTGGCACAAGTTGCTCCGCAAGAAATTCCTCCATCTATACTGACCACATGACCCCCTTGAGTCTTTGTAACACTCACTGTATAGCTTCCCACTGTCGGAGTGACTGTGTCGGAAGCAGATCCAATACCTGCACCGTTACTACATGTGAGAGTATATGTAGTTTGTGATGTGATGCCAGATACATTTTCATTTCCACCTGCAACATTTTTACTACCTGACCACGTGCCACCAGAAGCTGTGCATGATGTTGGATTATTATTTGTCGTCCATGAAAGGTTTGATACCAGTGGCATAAATCCTGTACGCGGATTTGCAGTGAGAGTCACAGTAGGAGGTTGAACAGGGGTACCAACAGTAACTGTCTTACTCACAGGAGTAGGGAGAGCACAGAAAATAGTGAACCCCGTCTGATTCTGAGGTTGACATGTGTATGTTACATACTGGGAGGATCCCGGAGCCGTACATGTAAATGTAGATGCCGAACCCTGATGCCCACCGTTTGTTCCCGGCCACGAACAACCTGTTGGTGCAGGAATATAATCGTTAGCAGAACCAAAGTCACAACTAATACCGAAAGTAGCATTGGGGGAAACGGCTGTAGGTGCAGACATTGTTCCACTTCCAGGATTAGTGCATTGACCAGGTCCAAGCACACTATATGCAATAGGGATTGCCAAGGGTGAATACTTATTAGCATTATCACTGACTGTTACAGTGCAACTATAGTTTCCTTGCGGTAAAGAATCCTGGCTCACAGTAAGCATTTGTGTTCCTGGATTTGGCAAGATGTTTCCCGAAGAAGGACTAACATGACACCATGGTTGATTTGTACTCGCAGTCCAACTCAATGAGTCTGGCGAAGAAAGATATGAATTTTTTGTTACTGTGGTGTTTTGGGGAGCGGGAGAGACGCCAGCACTGGATGTAAATGTCATAGTCCCAAGTGAAGAAGCGAGAGTATCCAAATTAATCACACCGAAATCCGGAGCAGCACTTCCCGCAAAAGGGTTTGTAAAAAGACCGGTGTAGCCAACGTTTCCACTATTCGAAGGTCCTCGATATGCCACACTTCCATGACCATCTGAGTATTGATACAAAGCAACGTAAACCGGACTGAAAGGATTAGTAAAATCGTAGGCAAAGTATCCTGGACCACTCACAAAATAGCGATACACACCCTGGGAATCAAGAACTACATTTGGAAGAATAAGATCCTTCAAATTTGAATCAGAGGAATCTCCATAATATGTCGGGCTTGTTGGTGATGAAAGATCATAGATTGTGAATTGATTCGGATTATATGTATTTACATATAAAGCATTACCGACACCATTAATAGACACTACCCCTTTACCCATGTCCCATCCACCAACAAAATGTGGATTGACTGGGTTGGAAATATCTACGACTAATGCATCATTCCCAGGAGCATTGTATGTGGCACTGTCTAGTGAATTAAACAAGCCGACATATGCATAATTTCCCTTAAGATACAGAGTGTAATCTATAAGACCATATACTCCGCCGGTAATAGAAAGAGAGCCTGAGACAACTGGGTTCAAAGGATTCGAAATATTAACAATTTTTAAATCAGTGTTTGAAACAATTCCGTACAAATAATTACCTCGAATCTTCAAGACATTAGTAGACAAACTCGCTCCCCAGTTTGGCACAGAAGCAACTTGATGAGGATTGGTTGGGTTAGAAATGTCAATCACACGAAGTACGGCATCTGGCCAAGTCTGCACGTATGCATAATTCCCTGATACAACCATGGAATATGATTGATTATTACTAAAATTTAATCCCGCGACCTTCACTGGATTGGTCTTGTCGGAAACATCTACCACGATAAAATCATCAGCTGGACCATCACAAAAATAATTCTTATTACATGCTGCAACGTAAACATAGTTACCGACACTCGCAGTTGAGTTTATGTAATAAATTCCTAAATCAACACTGCCAGTTAAATTGATCTCAGCAAACGCATTGTGAGGTGTTGCATACAGACCACAAAAGATAAAAACAAAAAATAAAAAAGGAAATGTTGTTAAAATTTTTTTCATCATAATAATATGTTAGTAGATTGATGTGCTACTTTGTTGTATCGCCTGCACATGAACGTATATGTTACCCGCCTTTTTTTGAGCATATGTGATTTGAATTTGAAAGCGACTGCTTTGTAACTCAACCAAAACTATTCCGTCTGTTTGTTTTACATTGATAACTTTCCAGTCTTTGCTTGAAAAATTCTTTGAGTAGTTTGTGTATATCTGGGCAAGAGTTACGGGTACTGGATTTCTGTTTAAGCGATTACTCGGATCGTCACCTATTGTATATGTTGCTTCATAGCCTTTTGCTGTTGTTGTATAGGAAAGCTCAGATGAAGCAAGACTCGGTATTCCTGGTAAAATAAATTTACGAACTTCTGCTGCAACATCAAGCACTGTGTCAGGCTTTCGAGACGCAACGGTGGGTAAATGCACATTTGCATTACTCGTAACGTAAGCATCTATCTCGGTCTGAGTCGGAATATGAACAGGGGGCAAAATAGTTGGTCGAATACGAGGTGTCATGTAATAACGAAAAACAAAAAATCCTCCCGCAAGTAGTCCGACAAATAGCAAAATAAAAAAAAGTATTTGTTCAGAAGAACGTGCGTCAGTAGGAGTTAGTTTATTATCCATAGTGAGTAGAAGTTAAATAACAATAATGTATTCTAAACTGTATTTTGTGAGTATACCATAAAAGGACTCACGCCCCGCAATGAGTTATCCACCGAATTCATCTCTCACACAAAATGGGAAAGGCTATTTATTTCGTCCTGTATTTTCCAATGTTACTAGCAAAGGTGAGGCAACAAAAATAGAAGAATATGTGCCGGTAATGACTCCAATAAGCAATACAAAAGCAAAATCTTTAGTAGTTGTACCGCCGATAAAATACAAAGCGATAAGGGCGAGAAAAATAGTCAGTGATGTATTGATTGAGCGACCAAAAGTTTGTGCGACAGATTTGCCAACAATTTCTCCAAAGGATTCTTTTACTTTTGAAGAAGAACGAGGTGCGCCGCTGATTCTTAAGTTCTCGCGAACACGATCAAACACAACAATAGTGTCGTGAACGGAATAGCCGAGAATGGCCAGGAGAGCAGTAACAAAAAGCAAATCGACTTCCCCACCCCGAAAATGACTCCATATAACAAAAACACCTGTTGGAATAATAACATCGTGAGCAAGAGCTACAATGGTTGCAAGTCCGTATTTCCACGAAGCAACTGGAAATGAAACTTTTCGGAACGCAAAAGTAACAAACAAAACGATACACACCACCACCACAGCAATGGCAGCAAAAGCTTTATTCTTTAGCTCACTTCCGACTGCCGGACCAATAGAGTTAAACTGAACTTCTTGTGCAAGGTTAGTCGGGTCAAGAGAGAGATTGTTTAAAAGCATAACTTTTTCAGGGGATGAATTTAAATCACGTGTCTTTATAAAAAAATTTTGATTCCCCGATGGAGTCAAAACATACGGACCGAGAAAATTAAGAGAATCCAAACGAGCCTTAACAATTTCCAAAGAAGGTCGAGCTTGCGGGTAACTTACCTCCAAAATTGATCCCCCTTTAAAATCAATACCAAAATTAAAACCGAACACAATCATTGCAAGAATAGATCCTCCAACTAAAAAGGCAGAGAGTGCAAAAAATATTTTTCTGTGAGTAACAATAAACATTGTAAATAAATTAAAATTAAAAATGTAATCCGCTACCGAAGAAAAATTTGGCCACGGACCCCTCTTTCCGTGGGGCAACGGCAAACAAAAATGTCCGAGAAACCGTTATGGCAGTAAACATAGAAATAAGAACTCCGAGACCAAGCGTTAATGCAAAACCTTTAACGGCCGAAGTACCGAGCCAAAAAAGCACAATTGCAGTAATAATACTTGAAATATTTGAATCACGAATAGAAAGCCATGCGCGGGTAAAACCTTCGTGAAGAGCATCGTGAGTAGATTTGCCTCGGTGAAGCTCTTCTTTCATTCTTTCAAAAATCAAAATGTTGGCATCTACTGCCATACCAATAGACAGAATAAATCCGGCAATACCAGCTGCAGTCAAAGTAACTGGAATCAGTTTAAAGACAGCGAGCGAAAGCGCAACATACATGACGAGAGAAATCGAAGCAACAAAGCCAGGTAAACGATACCAGAGTATAAGAAAGACAACAATAAGAAGAAAACCTATAACTCCCGCTTTAACTCCAGCCGTCTTTGCATTCTCACCGAGTGAGGCACCGATAGTCTGGGTAGATATGAGTGAAATAGGTACGGGCAATGCACCGTAGTTTAGATTTTGCACAAGTAATTTTGCTTGCTCGGCAGTGAAGCCTCCTGAAATAATTGCCTTGCCGTCGGTGATTTCGTCTTTAATAGTCGGGCTCGAAATAACTTGTTCATCAAGTAGGATGGCAAGTGTTTCGCCCTTATGTTCACGAGTGATTTTGGAAAATAAATCTCGACCTTGATTATTAAATGTCAGAGCAACAGTCGGTTGACCAGACACTTGTCCAGCTCCAGTAGCTGTAAATTGCAGTGCCGCAGAATCCAGATACTCCCCCGTTAATCCTGTCGAAACAAAAAGTTGTTCGGGTGTTGCTGAAGCAAGTTGTGTTTGGGTAAAGTTTTTAGCTTCTGGTTTAAGTAAGACAAATTCAAGCTGTGGAGTCTGTCCAATGAGTGCCACGGCTTGGTCGATATTTGTGACACCAGGCAACTCAACTAAAAGCCTTTCTTCCGAATTACCCAAAACCAATCCTGGATTTT
Organism: Parcubacteria group bacterium; assembly: GCA_038327915.1. Classification (GTDB taxonomy): domain Bacteria; phylum Patescibacteriota; class Minisyncoccia; order Phycocordibacterales; family DATDWN01; genus CAIXDB01. The sequence goes on from JBBQLO010000017.1 coordinate 6,262, forward strand.
CAACCTGCACAACAGGCTCTGAAACTCCAAAAATATTGACTCGCCTTTCGATAACATCTCGGAGAGAAGACATCGCGCCAGATACATCACCAGATTTAACTTTAGAAATATCGGCTTTGTATGTGAGAGCCGTTCCTCCGTTTAGATCAAGACCGAGTTTAAATGCATAGCTTTTAAAATGAGTTCCCACTTGCGACGAATAGACAAAAAAACCAACAAGGAGAAGTGTCACAAGGAGAAATACTGAGAGTGCACGATGTTTTAACATAATGGCTATGTTACTGGAATTAGCTAAAAAAGGCAAATTCATTATCGCTTAAATAAAAAAGGAAACAAAAACATAACGCGATACACTACAAAGGCCGGGGCGATATGCCCCGGCCTCAAAAAACTACCATCCGTTTTTTTTCAATCGCTCAAAAAAATGGGGGACGGAGTACCATCGTAATTTTCTAAGCTTTTGCACAATGTCCCAAAAATTAGCACAGTTACGAGTAAATATTTTTTCTAAATGGAAATCTTCCTCCGCTCGTCAGATAGAAGATGCGCAGAGGGTTTTCTGCGCGGGAAGCATAAAAAACACCCAAAGAAGTGTTTTTTCTTGAATGCCACGGAGGGTCACCCTCCGTTTACTTAAGATTATCCATCATAAGACAACCAATCAAAGATTTCCTCATCAAATATTTTTTTATCTAAAAAATAATCTGGAAAATCTTTTGGAGAAATAATTTTTGATTCTGATCTATTTGAGCGACGATAGTCGTGATAACTGCTCCATTTGTACTCATTTAAAAAATCTAAAGTCTTTTTTTTATTTTTTATGCCATTTTCTTTCCACAGCGGATCAATTAATTTTACTGGATTAAGATGAATGTATGAAAAAAGATATTTGGCTTTTTCATCTTCATTTACGTAAACAGACTTAAATCTTCCTTCAAAAAGGGTTCCAGTTCGATTATTTTTTTTATTAAAATACATCGAGTACGCTGTGCATAATTTATTCATAAACAGAGAAACTGAATTTTCATTTTCACGGAGGGTCACCCTCCGTGAAGGCGTAATATACAAGTGAAAATGATTAGACATGAGAACCCAAGCACCAATTGACACGAGTGATTCTCCCCTATCAAAATCAAAAGCATCTATTTTTTTATTAACGATATCTCTTCTAAATTCAATGCTTCGGGTTGAATTACATAAATATAAAAGTTTTACAAAACGATCTCGGTCTTGATTATCAAAAAAAATGTCTTGCTTACTGTTACCACGATTGTAAACATGGTAGTACTCATTTTCTATAAAGTTTTCCTTTCGAGTGGTCACGAAGACATAATATCACAATCGCACACGGAGGGTCACCCTCCGTCCTAGAATAAAAACTGCATAAACAAATTATAAAATGTTTAGACTGCCGCACACTGAAAGAAATTCTCGAAGGATAGCGGAAAAAAAAGAAACACTGACGTGCTTTTTTTTTCAGAAGAGTGATTCAAGTGAAATACTAAAACGTAGAGTTGTGCTACCAAACAAGTTTTTTGTTAAGAATTAACTCTTTTTGGCGTCATTACAAATTTCGCATTCACATAGTCTTCCACCTACATCCTCCCGATCATCATTTGCTTCATCAACACCAGTGTACATTTCTCCACTGGAGCCACATAAAGACCTTTGCAACTCTTTGTCACATTGAGCCCTGTCAATGACATCTTGTACATTTTTCTGATGTAGGCCGAAATTTGTAATTTTAAGTTCCCTTTCTTGTGTCTCCACATTTTCAATACTCATATTGTCAAACTCCACTCCGTGACAAAAGTGTCTTGATTGTTTTGAGAGCGATTTTGATATCGAGCCAGAATGAGCGATTTTTAATGTAAAAAAGGTCATAAGAAAGTTTTATTTTTGTCTGGTCATAGTCGGTGGTAAATTTTGGCGGAGTTTTCTGATAGAGCTGTGCCCAACCAGAAAGACCCGGCTTAATAAGATGGCGAACATTGTAAAAACTAATCTCTTTTTCATACAATTGAACTAGGTTTGGAAGCTCGGGACGCGGACCAATCAGAGAAATGTCGCCACGTAATACATTCCACAGTTGTGGTAATTCATCTATACGTGATGAACGAAGAAAAGCACCAACACGTGTGATGCGCTCTGCCCGATTTACAGACGAGAGATCCCCTCCTGGCGCTACTCCCCCGTCACTTTCCGACATAGTCCTAAACTTTAGAATCTGAATTATGCAATTGTTTTGTCCAACACGCCCCTGGTGAATAAAAATATCCCCGCCATCGTCTAATGTAATAGCGAAATAGACAAATGGATACAAAAGAAGAGAGAATATTCCGAGAACAAAAGAAATAATAATATCCATCACGCGTTTCAAAAAATCGTACGCAAATTTAGGCGAAACAGAAATATTTTCTAAAAACCAACTATAGGTAACAAGCGAAAGCGGAATACGGTCGAATATATCTTCATATATTCGATGTGAGTCGATGAAACGTACTTTGGAAAAAATGAGGTTATAGAGATGAGGCAAGAGTGGTGAAATATTTTCATGAGAAAAATCCACAGCAATAATTTTTATATCATTCTCATACATCGGTGTGATAATATCGTTTTGAATACTGAGTGAATCAACATCGCGTACATCAACACACGAGACAAAAAATAGATCATATCGGTCATTGTTATTTACCTCTAAAAGAAGTTCCTTCATCTCTTCGCCCGAACCAACAAGAAGTGCAGGACGCCTGTCGTGAGTACCGACAATACTTATACCATACAGTCGCCAGAGTAAAATAGCCACAAAAGAAACAGCGAGATATATAAACAAAATTGTTTTAGGTGTTATCCCGAACACAGGGACAAGGTAAAAGAAAACAATAGCGAAAATACTATTCACCAGCTGGGCACTCCAAATGACTGACGGCAGTTTACTCTTGAGAATAAGTGTATGTTTTTCATACAAACCAGCAATAAAAAAAACTAATACCCAAAGAATAAACAAGATTGAGAATGGTCGAAGATGGAGTAAAAAACGACCTCCACTCGGTGGGATACCAAAACGGATAAAAAGTGCGACCCACAGAGAAAGAATGAAGAAAAGCACGTCTCCTACAAAGAGAATAAGTGCTTCTTTTTTAGTCAGACTGCTCATAGAAAGTGAGCTTATAATATGATAAAATTACCTAATATGCAAACACGGAAAAAAATTTGCCTGGCAATTACCAAGGGAATTTGGGGTGGAGCTCAAGAATATGTGTACACTTTGGCGACAAATCTTCCACGTGAGCAGTTTGATGTTTTTGTTATTGTTGGCGAGGGAAATGTCCTTCAGGAAAAGTTGAAAAAGGAAAATATCCGCACATATACCCTATCCTCCTTGCGCCGAGATGTTTCATTATTTGCTGAAATAAAAACTTTTTTCTCCCTACTGAACATTCTCCGAAAAGAAAAACCTGATGTACTTCACCTCAACAGTGCGAAGGCGGGAGGACTCGGTGCACTTGCTGGGCGTTTAATTGGAATTCCACGCGTTATTTTCACAGCTCACGGCTGGACATTTAACGAACCACGCCCACTTTTTAATAAACTGATCGTCACATTCCTCTCATGGATGACAGTACTCCTCTGTCACAAAATTATTGTTATAGCAGAGCGTGAAAAAAGACAAGCGCTCGCAATGCCCTTTGTCCACCCTTCACATATTACCCTTGTGAGAAATGGTATTGCACATACTGAGCACATAGAACCTCATATAGCGCGTGAATATCTAAAATCCAAAAATACATACGCAGACACAGAACCACTAACAGAAAAAACAATCTGGCTTGGGACTATCTCTGAATTACACAAGAATAAAGGTTTGGAGTACGCGATCATTGCTCTCGCCAAACTAAACTATCCTTTTGTATTCTATATTATCGGAGATGGAGAACAGCGTATGCATTTAGAAAGCCTTATCCGCACACACAAGCTCACACAAAAAATCTTTCTCATTGGTTTTTTACCTCATGCTAAAACATACCTCAAGGCATTTGATATTTTTCTCATGTCATCAGTTAAAGAAGGTATGCCGTATGCAATACTCGAAGCAGGACAGGCAAGTATTGCCGTTATTGCCACAAAGGTAGGTGGCATACCAGAAATACTGACAAATAACGAAAACGGTATTCTCATCAGTCCGAAAGACCCACGTGAAATACTCCGAGCAGTGACATGCCTTGTAGAACACAGAGAAAAACGAGCACAGTTTGGTGCAAATCTTAATCAAAAAGTAGAAAAAGATTTTGGAGTGGAGAGAATGATTGAGGAAACCATGGGAGTCTATAAAAAATAAAAATCCACCCGTACTGGCATGGATTATTAAATAAGATAATTTGAAAACCTACCTGTAATCACCGATTTCAAAAAATCGATGCTCGCCCAAGGGTTGAATCTTTCTACCGCCTCGAGCTTTCACGTACCATTCTCCATTAATATCATGGAGCGTCGCAATTAATCCACTGAAGTTTACTACCGTATTGTTTTCAATTCTTGCTCGAACGCAACACGGAATTCCGCGAAGTATTGACGGCACAGGAATTTCCTTCTTTCGAAGACTTACTCCTCTCAACAAAACAAATGTTCCTCGCCCTTGGTACCCTACCAAATCAAGATTTTCTACTTCTACTTCCAGACAGGCACCACCAATAATGGTCATGAAAAATCCTCCTGAATATATAGTATAATAAACTTTCCATATGTCAAGCTCACATTTCAGGACTTTCATATTTGAGGCAAAGGTGAACCGCTCCGGTGCCGGAGAATAAAATCAAAACATTTGATTACATGTCAGATACGTAATGAATGGTATGTTGGGTGAAATTTTTATGATTTTAGAAGATAAGATTAGCTAAATCTAAAAGTCCTATACACCTATCATTTCGTTCGAAGCTACTTCGCGGTGTACCGGTCTCGCATACCTCTTCATACCCATCAGTATTCCAAGACCAAGAAATTCAGTGAGTAAGTGACTCCCACCATAACTCATAAATGGTAACGTATTTCCTGTTACTGGCAAAAGCCCGACATCAGTTCCAATATGAACAATAGTGTGAGCGAGAAATAAAATTGTTAGGCCTATCCCAAACAAGATTTCAAAATTAGATCCACCTCGGCTCGCAATCGATAACATTCTCCAAAAAACAATGCCGTAGAGAGTAAAAAGCAGTATGACTCCAATAAAACCCCATTCTTCTGCAAATGCAGCAAAAATAAAATCGGTTTGATATTCAGGCAAAAATTGCAACTTTGACTGAGTGCCTTCCCCTATTCCTTTACCTAAAATCTGACCCGAACCAACAGCAATAGTAGACTGGTAGACATTGTAACCAGAACCTAAAATATTATGAAGGGGGTTAAGAAATGTTTTGACTCGATCTTTCTGGTATGACTTAAACACAAAAAACCACAAACCTCCAAAAGAAAGAGTGCAAATGAGAAACACCAATGCGAGATGTTTTTTTGAAATACCTGAAACAAGAACCATTCCGAGCCAGACAAAAAATATAATAACTGCAGCCCCAAAATCTGGCTGGAGCATGACGATTAAAAAAATAACAAAAACATACAACCCAGATACGACAATATGACGGATATGTGCTATTTCAATATGGCGTCGAGAAAAATATTTTGCCAAAATTAAAATAACCACAAGTTCTACAAGATTAGTCGGCTGAAAGGATAATAAACCAAGATTAAACCAACTGTGGGCTCCTTTGAGAGCTTTTGTAAGAACAAAAAGAACAGAAAGCATTCCAAGAGAAAGAGTGAATAAAAAGACAATGATGCGAGTACTTTTGAGAAAACGCCAGTCAATTGCACTCGCTACAAAAAATGTAATGATCGACACAGAAAGCCAGATAATTTGTCGGGAAAAATAACGTCCTGGACTTACAAATGAATTCATCGTTATAAGTCCAAATATGGCCAATACAAAAACTGTGCCAAACAGCAACCAATCAATATTTTTTATAACATATCGAATAGAAGAAATCATGGTCTATTTCGTAGGCACTATTCGATATATCACTTGAATAGCATTAGGTTTTTTGACGCAGAGAGCACCACCAATATGCTCATATATTTTGGAAAGTGTTGCCTTGGTCGGAGCAAAAAAGTAATGCCCGTCATCAAGTGCAATCGTTTTAAGAAATCCTTCATCCGCATCTTTGCCCAAACCAATTGCATATAATGTAATACCTTTCGTAGCTAAAGTACCTGCCACCTCCTGAGCAAATATTTTAGGATAGTCTGGCTGACCAGCAATTACTGGCTTATTCGGCACACCGTCAGTCAAAAGAATAACAACTTGCTTAACATTATTTGAACCAGGATTTTCACTCTGCCATGTCGAAAGTTCATTGAAAGCCGTCTCAAGTCCTCCACCGATGTTTGTCTCTTCTGTTGTGCTCGAAAGAAACAGGGCATCAACCGCACTCTGAGCACGAGACAATTCTGGAGAAAGAGGGCTTTCTTGTTTTGCCTGTGTTCCGAAAGACACTACCCCTGCTTGGTCTCCCGAAGAAAGAGTTCGAATAAAATTCTCAGCCACGCTTTTGACTGTACTAAACGGCTCTGGAGGATACGTGCTTTCCGAACGCATTGACGTGGACCTATCCAACACAAGTACAATAGCAAGAGAATTCTGGCACGACTCCACCCCCAAATTAAAAGGTTTGGGCCATGTAAAAACAAATGATTGAGACGTCTGATTATGTAAGGTATCAACAAATGTCTGCGACACGGCAATGGCATTTTCATTACTGTCCTCAACTATAGTAGACAACTCAACTCGAGGAAAAGTGATAAAAGAATTATTCGAGATGGTGCCTTCGATACGTGGAGCAGTAGCCGTGGCAAGGAGGGGTGAATAATCAATAGCTATATTTGTCGGAGCCAAAGTGTCTTTTTGCCATTTTCCAAACGAAGTAAATGCAAACTCCACACGTTTTGGCTTGACGCCTTTAAAAATAAAACCTGGCTCAAAAACGATAAATTTTTTATCGCGCGGTATAAATGTTTGACCTTCTCTTGAATCAAGTAAAATATTTTTATCATCAAAAATCTTGAACTCATACGTCGCGTACGGATTTGATGAATTGACGTTTGAATTTTCAATGTATGCGGCGACATTGTACACATTACCAGAAATAGGAAACACTTTTGACCAGAGCACTATGGGAGAAAGAGTGTCTGAAGTACAGAGGGCTGAACACGACCCACCGCAATCAATACCTGTTTCATCGCCGTTTTGAATACCATCTGTACACAAAGGAGGGCGATAAAAAACTTTGAAAAAAAGTGAGAGTGAGATGATGGCGAGAACAAGCACAAAACTACCACCATATAAAAACCTGCGATTAGTAGACCATGATGCCATACATTAATTTTAGCAGAATTAAGCGAGAATGAAAACAAAAAACTCACTGTTTGTGAGAACTCTTTTTTTCGGGTTTTTTACTTTACTAAGTTAAATGTTGACACTATGCGTTGAAATAGATTTACCTGGTCTTCACTCGTTGTTCCTAGAGAAAACCTTACTTCTAAGCCATTCTTAAGAAAAAAGGATACTGGTATGATTTCCAACTGGCATATCACTTGAATGAACTATGACTTCTCTTCCTTCTACTCCCTGATTTGTTATAAACTTATCAAATTTTATAAGTTGAAAATATTTATCAGATTTCGGTTTTAAATCATTCAATGTCGAAGTAGAATTAACAGTGATAACTTCAAAAAATATATTTTTCAAATCATTGGGAGTATTTTCCAAACTAAATGTATTTGCATTTACATAATTTGATAATAGTTGTGCGTCATGATTGACTAACGAAGACTGACCAACTATATACCAGTTTAGAGGATATTTAAACTCAAAAGCATATTTCGCATTTGAATATATTTTCCAATTAGCAGAAACAGGAGTGGTAGTGGTTGTATTTTGGGTAAATTTAAATGTGGAGATAATTTGATCACTTAATTTTGAACTCATTCCTGTGTCGGGTATTGAACTAAATATGTATAAATGATTACCTTTTTGTAACCAAATTACATCCGTATCAAACATTCCAATTTCCCTACCTTTATAAGCATCCTGCCCCGCAAAATTTATTTTTCTCAGATCCCTTACATCTTGATTATAACCTATATATTCTTCTAAATTGTGGGGAGTCTTTGTTCCACTAGAAGACTTTGCTTCGTCAGAAAACGCGGTTGCGATGTCGCTGTAATAAGAAATTATTAGGTTGTGAGGCATTCCTCCACTATTAATGCGACTTTTATTATGTTCTGTGGTGGCATTAAATTGTTCTGTGCTGTCAAAAAAAACTTGATTATCATTATTGACTGGCGACTGCCAGTCTTTTGGTAATTGGATTTCAAAACCATATGTTGTATTTGCATATGTTTTCCAGTTAGCTGTATCTACTAGAGTACTAGTCAATTTTGTATCTGCATGTGGTGTTTGATGTATAATAATATATGCACCTCCTGCAATCAAAACAACTAAAATTATAATTACCTACAAAATAAAACCTCTTTGTGTATTTTTCATATGAAAAATATATACTTTAATTTTGTTAAAAAGTCAAGTCACTCAAAACAAAAAATTAAATATTTTTTTGGCAATTAACTATTCCTATACAGAGGTTGCGTATGTTCCCAGCCCTAGGCGTCCGTTGGCTTGGGCTGGGAAATGCCATACATAAATTTTAGAAGAATTAAACGAGAATTAAAAAAGGGAAGAGTTTTTAGCTTATGTTTTTTTATTCCAAATAAAATAAATACTACAAGAAACTATATACAACATAATCAAGTCAAAAACTCCAGTAAACACCATTTCTGGAACACTAAGTAAACAAAAAATTGATGTACAAGATTCTGACTTAAGCATGCTGCCTGTGAACGTATCTAAAGTACTCATAGCTGGTCTAGTAAAAATATAAGACACGATCATTAAAAATGATTTATCTTGACTACTATTACCACTATTATTTAGAGACCAGCCAACAAAACTGACACTTAAAAGAATAAAGATAACCAAAATAATTATCTTCTTTAAAGTTGGTTTTAAAAAGTTTTTCATGACTGTACAATCTCACACACAAAAAATTATTCAATACCATATTCTGACGCTTAACTACTCCTTCCTTACAGGTGCGGTACACCTTTCGCATTTTGGGTGCAGAGTCTGTAAGACTTAACTTCTGTATTCGGAATACTCCCGATTTGCTCAAGAGCGAAGCGATTGATTTGCAAATCGCAGTCCCGCTAGTTAGCAAACTTGCGGGGAGAAGAGGTGAAGTTGGGTTGGGACCCACGCGCAATACCTGTTCTATTTTTGATTACAAAAATAGAACAGGTATACAGCGACTGTAAGTCGGGACCGTCCAAGATTTTTAAATTAAATTTTCTGTTCTGGCGCCTAGCTACTCTCCCCTTGCGAGTACCATCGCCACTACGAGGCTTAACTTCTGTGTTCGGAATGAGAACAGGTGTGACCCTCGCGTTAAAGCACCAAAACAGAAAATTCAATTCTGTATTTTTCAAAATAAAAAGTAAAAACAAAATGGAATTTATATTCATTCCATGTAACAGGACAAAGTTTCCCTTTCGGGTGTGCACAGTTCTTTTTAAGGAACATGTGTGTGGTTGTCAAATTTCCTAATGAGAATCGACTAATTAGTACATCTCGGCTCAACATATTGCTATGCGTACACCTAATGCCTATCACGTGATCATCTCTCACGGGTCTCAAACGATTCCTAATCTTGAAGTATGCTTCACGCTTAGATGCTTTCAGCGTTTATCATTTCCCGACTTAGCTACTCTGCGATGCCCTTGGCAGGACAGCAGACACACCAGAGGTCAGTTCACTCCGGTCCTCTCGTACTAGGAGCAAATCTTCTCAAGAATCAACGCCTGCAGTAGATAGGAGACCAACCTGTCTCACGCTTGATATCAATGATTACTCATTGCAATGGACTGTAGCTTTCTTTGTTTTCTTCTGCGAGAGAATGAGGAGTGGGTACCATGGGAAGTGAAAAGGCAGATGCCTGACCACTAAATATCTCTTATACATTCTACCGAAGCAGAACGTATTCATTCACATCTGTGAATGAACGAAATACCCCTACTCTTATCCCTCTCCTCTCGCAAAAGAAAACAAATTGTTGACGTTCAGTCTCTACGGGTGCTATACAATAGCTTCCCTCGGTATTGTCCACAACTTTCGCGATGGATTCCACCGATATGAGTCAACTTTAATCGCGAAACTATGTTACTAGTCTGCGACCGCCGTGATGTGATTGGTTCTATCATAATTCACTTAAAAGTTTTATTCAATCTTTTAATTTTTAAACGAAAATACCCTCTGAGGATTCAGATTGTGGAGAAGTCAAAAGTATTGCTACAAATAACTCCTCCACGGTCTGAACCCAGCTCGCGTAAGATTTTAATTGGCGAACAGCCAAACCCTTGGGAGCTTCTTCACCCCCAGGATATCTTGAGCCGACATCGAGGTGCCGAACTGTGCCGTCGCTATGGACGCTTAGGCACAACCAGCCTGTTATCCCCAGGGTAGCTTTTATCCGATAATCTCCGGCCGCCTCTAA
>JBBQLO010000018.1:0-13530 GCA_038327915.1 Parcubacteria group bacterium
AGAGTTCCAAGAAAAAATTGAAATCATGAACAACAAATACAAAAAATCACTCCGGTACAGGAGTGCGAATGAAGTGAGTAAAGAGTATGGTATACTGAAAGATTAACAGCTGGAGTTGCACTTCACCCCAGAATTTACACAGAACCTGTGAGTACAGCTTGAACATCGTTTTTATCGTACATGTTTTATCTCCTCTGTCGAGTTGAAATTTAGGCATGTCTGCCTATTCTACTTTATATGATGGCATACTATACTGCCATCTGTCAATATCTGTGACCTCACGGAGAATCGAACTCCGATTTAAGCCTTGAGAAGGCTTCGTCCTAACCGTTAGACGATAAGGCCAAATATAACAAAACTAAAAAAAATATACCACGAAATACTTGAAAAATACAGAAAAAGAAAGAAAAAATAACCTATGGAAAACCTATGGTAATTTTTTAAAGTATGGTATAGGATACATATTGTTATTAGCCATAATAATTAATTAATTCCATGCTTACAACAATTGCAATAATTTTACTCGTTCTATGGGTTCTCGGATTTTTCGCATTTCATGTTATCGGAGGGTTTATTCATATTCTTCTTGTTATTGCCGTTGTTCTATTCCTCTACCGAGTTATTAAAGGAGAAAATCCACTTAAATAATTTTTTTTCTTTGTTCAGTATAGAAACCGGTTCAGTACCGGTTTTTGTTTTGCTTTTGTGTTTGATTCTAAATCCGTATATACTATATTTATGAATAACACTGAAGAAACACATTCGCAGAGTATGAGTGTGTTGACAGAAAGCAAGTTTAAAAGTCTCGACGAAGAAATTTCTTTTTTGCGTGAACAAATTGCGCAAAAAGAAAGAGAATTACGCGAGAAAAATTTTAGTGTTGATACCGAAACTGTCGTGCGCGAACAAATTTCTAAATATCGCGACACCATACCACAATCCGTGTTGGACAAAACACTTGCTCTGGCCCAGCATGATGTAGAATCCATAGTACTCAACCTTGCTCCTGAACGCCATGATTCAAAAATGGAAGACCTTCTTGGAATTCTTAAAAAAAAAGGAATAAAAAATGTTTTATCTATTTTATCCGCTCTTAAAGATCCGCATCTGGAAGACGATTTTCATAGATTTCTTGTTCAGTATGTCAAAAATGGCTACGAAACTAAAGGCCTCGACAGACCTATAAATAAAACAGAACGACAATTTCGTGGTGTAGGAATGACTTTGTTTGAAATAGTATTACCTGAAGACCGTGATGTAAATGGAGAAGGACAAACTGGTAAAGAAAAAAGCCTTAAAGAAATTATTTCCTCTATGGAGCAATTTTTCTCCGGAATGCTTTCAGTAGCAACGAAGGAAAATCCTGACAACTACATAGTATTAGAAATTGCCAACGCAAATGGCAGTGATCAATTTATTTTTTATGCCGCCGTACCAACTGACTACAGCGATTTATTTGAAAAACAAATAATCTCTGTTTTTCATACCGCACGTTTAACCGAGGTAGTTGATGATTACAATATTTTTAACTCCGACGGTATATCAATTGGCTCTGTTTTAGAGACAAAAAACTCTGCAGCATATTCAGTAAAAACCTATGAAGCATTCGACTACGACCCTCTCAACATTATTCTTAATAGTTTTTCAAAGATAAAAAAAGAAGGCGAAGGAGCTGCACTGCAAATAGTATTTTCTCCGATGTATTCCAAGCAAGGTGATTATTTTAATAAAAAATACCAATACGCTATTGAACGTATCGAAAAAGGGGAAGTTGCAAAAGAAGCAGTGGACATGCCGGAAACAATTTCTGGTGAATTGAGAAAAGGTCTCAAAGATCTTTTTAAAGCGCTCCCGAAGCCGGATGAAGAAAAAAAACCATTAGATAGCGAAGCAATACAAAAAATTAAACAAAAAATAGCAACAACTATTGTTGCAACAAATATTCGGATAGTTGTCTCCGGCAAAAATCGTCTCGATACTGAACACATTATGTCTGGTATTGAGTCAAGTTTTAATCAGTTCACAGATGCTTCGTCTAACGGTTTTGTCTTCAAAAGACTTAAAGACAGTAGACTAGAAAAAATGTTTCGTGATTTTTCTTTTCGTGCATACAACCCCGACGAACTTTTGCCACTCAACTTACACGAGCTCACAACTATTTTTCATTTTCACACCACAGGACTCGCACCGACTCCACAATTAAAGGCAACTGCTGCAAAATCCGCACCAGCACCTTCTGAAGTAAGCCAGGAAGGTACACTACTTGGTGTGAATGCATACCGCAATGTGGAAACGTCTATATATATGAAAGAGGAGGATCGCTTGCGTCACTTCTATACTATCGGTCAAACAGGAACAGGTAAGTCCACACTCCTCAAAAACATGATTATCCAAGACATCCTTGCGGGTCATGGTGTGTGCATGATCGACCCTCATGGCATTGATATTTTAGACATTTTAGCAAATATTCCACAGAACCGTTTCAATGATGTTATTTATTTTGATCCAAGTTATATAGAGAGACCGATGGCACTCAATATGCTCGAGTATGACAGAAGTCATCCGGAACAGAAAACATTTGTAGTCAATGAATTATTTTCTATTTTTCAAAAATTATATGGTGCAGTACCTGAATCAATGGGTCCGATGTTCGAGCAATACTTCCGTAATGCCACGATGCTAGTCATCGAAGACCCTGACAGTGGCAACACTCTCCTCGATGTTTCGCGTGTCATGTCTAACAAAGAGTTTAGAGACATGAAAATCTCCAATTGCAAAAATCCAGTGGTTGTACAATTTTGGACTGAAGTGGCTGAAAAAGCTGGTGGGGAAGCGTCGCTTGCAAACATTGTGCCGTATATTACTTCCAAATTCGACGTGTTTCTTGCCAATGACATCATGCGACCTATTATCGCTCAAGAAAAATCATCTTTTAATTTCCGAGATATCATGGATAATAAAAAAATTCTTTTGGTGAATTTGTCTAAAGGAAGGCTCGGAGATATCAATGCCAATCTTATTGGACTCATACTTGTCGGCAAAATCCTCATGGCAGCCCTTTCCCGTGTCGATGTTTTGGGCACAAACTTCCCACCATTTTATCTTTACATAGATGAGTTTCAAAACATCACGACCAATTCTATCTCAACTATTCTTTCCGAGGCACGAAAATACAAACTCTCGCTGAATATCGCTCACCAATTTATTGCGCAACTTGAGGAGGGGATTCGTGATGCTGTGTTTGGTAACGTTGGATCCATTTGTACTTTTCGTGTAGGAGCAGAAGACGCCGAATATTTGGAAAAACAATTTTCTCCAGAATTTTCTGCTAAAGATATTATGAATATTGAAAATAGAAATGCGTATGTCAAAATGCTTGTCAATGGCTCACCAGCCAAAGCTTTCAATATCCGCACATTTCCTCCTCCAAATGGCAATCCCGCTTATATCGAGGCCCTCAAACATTTGTCTTATATTACCTATGGTGGTAACAGAGAAGATATTGAAGCGGAGGTGTTAAAAAAGTATAAAAAGTAAAACCCCCTCCTCGACCTTAGTCGGGAAGGGGGCATGTGTCTTCGTGAGCCTGCACCATTGCCTCGTAGGCACCGGCAAGCCAAAAAGTTATTTTTACTTTCTTTTTTTTCTTTTTTGCCTCAACTCCTCTTTTGCCAAAGAATCGGAGCATCTGAGTGTCTCCCGTCACACATGCTCGAGTGACGGGAGGGGGAGCTTCATTCCGAGATTTCATTTTCCTCCCTAGCGCGGTTTTTTCCCGACATCAATGCAAAAAGTCCCATGAATACTCCTAGTCCGAATGAACATCCAAAAACAAGACTCTCTGCCTGAGTTGGTTTACTGGGCGTTACATGATTCAGTATAGTGAAAAGCATCATCCCCCATGTGCTGAAAGCAATTCCTGATGCTACGGCCACAATCCATGCTCCAAACGTCATTTTTTTAGTGACCTCTAATTTTATTTTACTAAATTATATTACTTTGTCAATAGATCCTCAACCACCGACTTTACAGTGTCTCCGTCTGCATTTCCTTTGAGGTCACGCATGAGTGCGCCCATGAATTTACCAACTGCAGATTTGTCGGGTGTTCCCGCTGTAATACCAAGTTCAAGCATCTTGGCTTGTGCTACTTTCACAACATCTTCGCGAGACATTTGTGCGGGGAGGTACGCTTCAAGGACTGCCAGTTCGGCTTGCTCTGGTTCCGCGAGGTCAAGTCGGCCGCCTTTGGTAAACTGGTCGATCGAGTCTTTGCGTTGTTTGACTGCACGTCGAATAACGGCGAGGACTTCTTCATCACTAAGTTCATCCTGTGGAGTACGCTTGAGTGCGACAAGTTCGTTGGTAAAACTTGAAACAAGCCCGCGGACAACACCAAGTCGCAGAGCATCTTTGGCAAGCATGGCTTCTTTAATCTGTCCTTTGATTGTTTGGTGTAATGTCATATGTTTTTTATTATTTCTTCCACAGTAACATATTTCAGAGGTATTTGATACAATACGTGTATGAACACAACCACCCTCATAGCTGTACTCGTCGCCTTCATTGTGGGAGCGGTTATTATGTTTTTTCTTCGAACACGCCAGGACGCAACACGTGCCGACGACACTGGTCTTAAACTCATTCTCCAACAAATCAACGAACTCAATCGCACCGTAGACAGTAAAATAGGTGAGAGTACACGACATATGAATGAGTCAGTACGGACACAACTCGGAGAATCGGCAAACCTCATACGTGAAGTGACACGAGGTCTTACCAAGCTCGATGAGACAAACCGCCAGGTTATTTCATTCGCGGATCAATTGCAAAACTTGCAGGATATTTTAAAAAATCCAAAGCAACGGGGAATTTTGGGCGAGTATTATCTCGAAACACTATTGAAGAATGTTCTTGCTCCAAACCAATACCAGATGCAATATGCTTTTGCCAATGGTGAAATTGTCGATGCAGTAGTTTTTGTTAAAGACAAAATCATACCGATTGACTCAAAGTTCTCACTCGAAAACTATAACAGAATGTTGGAGGCCAACGAGCTACTTGAAAAGAATCGACTAGAGAAAATTTTTGTTAATGACTTAAAAACCCGCATCACAGAAACTTCCAAATACATTCGACCTAACGAAGGGACGATGGATTTTGCCTTTATGTTTATTCCCCATGAGGCAATTTACTACGACCTTTTGATCAATCGAATCGGAGGTACTCGCACTGGCATAGGAGAAGATAACACTGATAATCTTATTCAACGTGCAGCAGGAAAACAAAAAGTTATTATTGTCTCACCCACATCATTCCTCGCGTATCTCCAAACAGTCCTGCAAGGTCTCAAAGCAATGCAGATCGAAGAAACAGCCAAGGATATTATCAAACGTGTTGGCGAGCTTGGTGATCATTTAAAAAAATACGAAATATATCATGCAAAACTCGGAAATTCACTTGAAACCGTGGTAAACCATTATAATGCCTCCAACAAAGAGTTTAAAAAAATTGATAAAGACATGGTGAGGATTACGGGAAATACGGTTGGGATAGAAGTAGTTGGGATCGATGGGCCGGAAGGAGAAGAATAGAAGAAAAAATTTAGTTGTATATACTTCCCTACCTTATAGCAAAAACATAAGACACAAATTTTCCTGTAGGGAAATTTGCTTTTTTCTTTCATTTTTTGTACACTACAAGGACTATGGAATTTGCAATTATCGCCACCGGTGGCAAACAATACAAAGTCTCTCCTGGAGAGGTCGTCAAAATTGAGAAAATCAAGGGCGATTTCAAGGTAGGTGATGTGGTAACTTTCGACCAAGTGCTTCTCGTGAAAGATGCCACGGACACCACCATAGGTAAACCCTATATCACTGGTGCTACAATCACTGCCACGCTCGATTCTGTCGGTCGAAACAAGACAGTTGATGTCATCAAATACAAACAAAAATCTCGATATTTCAAGAAAAATGGTCATCGCCAACCTTGGTTTAAAGTTAAGATCGGAGAGTTGAAATAACAAAAATAAATAGGAATATACGATAAAAAATGACTTTCCACAAGGAAGTCATTTTTTGTGAGCCTTTAAAATATGGCTCAAAAAAAGTTTATTTCTTAGTTCACAAAAAGTATCATAAATTTTTTAGAAAATTTGATTGACAAAAAATTAATAGTATAATAGGGTTACCGTAGGTCGGGATAGCAGTGCGTGTCCCGATTACCGGCTCGCCGTCAAGTAGGCATCGCCAAGTGGGCATCGCGCTCTTGATTTAGCGAGCCGGTCTTGCGGGGTTCAGCCCTATGGGAAACCCCGCCAAAAAGCTCCAGAATAAACATCTGGGGCAAATGGGGAAGGGGGTCGGCTCAAAAAACAACTGGCCCCCTACCGGAAACGTAGTTTATAAACCAGAAATGGTTAACGATGTCTCAGCGAGTTCTGGGGCAATTAATCGGCAAGGTCACTAAAGTAAGTGAATCTTCCGGTTTTTTTATTTGCAAAAATTCAAATATTTTTACTGTCTATTTTTCAATGCATTTTTAATTGTGTCTGGATCTGAATATTCTAGCTCGGTTCCGGTCGAAAGTCCTCGACCAAGAGTGGATATTTTTATATTATTTTTTTCTACAAAAGGCCTCAGTAGGGAAGTTAGATACAAAAGTGTGTGTTCGCCTTCGGGATTGTAATTAAGAGCCAGAATAATTTCCGACAGACCCTCATTATGTATTTTTTTATCAATTTGCGCAAGAAGTTCGCTTTGGCGAATTCTTTTCTCTGGATTTTTTTCTAATATGGGCACAGTGCCACCCAATATAAAATAGAGTCCTGTGTAGAAATGAGTTTTTTCTATATTTTCAAAATCAATGTCGTGCGATACTATCATGAGAGAGTGAGTATCTCTATGTGAGTCTCGACAAATAGGGCAGGTACGGCTTTCACTTACATCTCGGCTAAAAAAACGAAAACACATATCGCAAGATGTAACATCTTTTTTAACTTCACCGATGAGTCGTGAAAGTTCACTTGAGTAGTCATTATTGCGAGTGAGGAGAAAATAGACAAAGCGTTTGGCTTGCCTTGGCCCAATACCCGGAAACTCCCGAAAAAGCTCGACTAATTTTTCTGTATTGTTCATTTTTGTTTGAAATGCTGTCAGTTAGAACTATTAAAACTTTCACGATTTAGTTGAGGTCGCAGATAAAATACAAAAAGAGAAACGAAGACATACTAGAAGTACGATGGGTATCTCTTTTGTATTTTAGCTGATGAGATCGACTAAATTTGGAAGTTCTATACTAAAAATCACTAAACTCTTTCTCAGCCCCTCCGTACTGAGACTTGTCCATGTTTTCAAACGTAGCTTTTTTATCGTTGAAGAAAAGATTGACTCGACCAGTCTCACCATTACGGTGCTTTTCAATAAGAATCTCTGCAATATTTGTTTTTTCTGATTCTTCTTTGTATTTATCTTCTCGGTGAATAAAACAGACAAGATCGGCATCCTGCTCGATCGAGCCCGAATCACGAAGATCTGAAAGACGAGGTCTACCTCCGCGCTGTTCTACTGCACGAGAAAGTTGAGAAAGAGCGAGCACAGGAACATCAAGTTCACGGGCCAAGTTTTTGAGAGAATGAGATATTTCTGTTGTTTGTTGGACCAAGTTGTCACTTCCTTTTGAACCAGTCGGTACCATAAGCTGTAAGTAATCCACAATAATAAGTCCAAGGCCGTGTTCAGCTTTAAGTCGGCGAGCAATAGAACGCATTTTAATGATATTGTTTCCGGGTTGATCGTCTATAAAAATTGGTGCCTTATTAAGCTTATCCAGAGCTTCTCGTATAGACTCAAAATCATCTTGTCGGGAAAGTTTTCCTGTACGCATTTTCCATGCATCAACATTGGCTTGAGCTGCGAGCATACGATCGACAAGTTGTTGGGAGCTCATTTCAAGAGAAAAAATACCAACAGATGTATTGTGGTTTATGGCTGTCTGGCGAGCAATGTCGAGTGCAAGAGCTGTTTTTCCCATACTTGGTCGAGCGGCGAGGATGATGAGATCAGATTTTTGCAATCCTGATATTTTATTATCGAGCTCGGTGAATCCTGTCGGCACACCACGCATACCACTACCTTCAGTGTGTAACCTATCTAATCTTTCCCACGCCTCTGCGAGTTCTTCTTTAAGATGTACAAATTTACGTGTTGAATTAAAATTTGTCACTTCAAAAAGTTTTTTTTCTGCTGAGTCTAGCATCTCTTCCAATTCCTGGTTTTCATCATAACCAATCTGGCTGACGTGGTCGGCTGCGTCTATGAGTCGACGCATCATGTGTTTTTTCTGCACGACCGTGGCGTAGTAGGCTATGTTGCCAGAAGAAGGCACCACATTGACTAATTCGGTTAAATACGTGTTTCCCCCGATCTGGTCAAGCCACACGCGTTCCTTGAGACGCGAAGATACCGTGAGGAGATCAATAGGCTCGTGTTTACTCGAAAGCTCAACCATGCAGTCAAATATAATACGGTGTTTATCTGAATAAAATGAATCAAGAGTCACAACATCGGTAACATCGAGAAGTGCTTCTGGTCGGAGCATAATAGAGCCGAGTAAAGCCATTTCCGCATCAAGATTCTGGGGCGGAATACGCAAGCGGTTTTGAAATGTTTGAGTGATAATAGTTTGAGGCATTTTTCTATTCTACCATGTTCATATTTTTCTCCGCCAGATTGCGCAAGTGGGGAACCTGTGGGCAAGATGGGGAAAAGGAAAGCCCCGCAAAAATGCAGGGCTTAAGGCGAAATCGTTTTTTATCAATACAATAGGTATGTTCTTGGAGGGTATATTTGAACAGAATCACCCGGCTGAATGGTCTCTCTGATACCATCCTTTACTGTACAGAGCAGACCGCGACGTGGACGCTCTGGACTATAAATAGTTTTGTTCAGAAAAGGGTGATACGGGACAAGATTTTTGCAGGGCTTGTTTTGCTCCACCACTCGCAAACGTACCCGTCCAATGACCACAAGACTGTTTGGAACAACTTTCGACAAGTCTATCCCACTTGTCAGAATATTCTCACCAAAATCTCCAGGTTTTAATTGAAGATCAAGTTCTTGATTTACTGAATTATATACCCCTTCATCACATATCGTAATGTGTCTGTCGGTATTGGGTTTAAAAGTTCCTGGATTACTAAAACTTTTTCGCACAGGCGCGCAATGAAAATCTCCATTGAGACCGAACGTAGCCACTGTAACCGATGGCTGGGGATATTTAGGAACACCCTCAACTTCGCTTATGCAAACTGCTCTGATAAATGGTATTGTTTTTTTTGTCGCTATCGGCATCGTAATCCTCTGAAAATGATATTCTCACAAAAAAGTTAAAAGAGCAAATTTATTTCTTTTTTACTTCAGTGCCTTTTTCTGTATCTTTTACTTCAAACCCCAGTGATTCTATGCGGTCTCGAATCTGATCACTTTGTGGAAAGTCTTTAGCTGTGCGGGCGAGGTCGCGGGCGGTAACCAGAGAAAGGATTTCAGTTGGAATTTCGACCACTTCATTTTTATTTTTTTCTCCAAGTCTGAGACCGAGGACGGTATCAAAATCACAAATAAGTTGACTTTTTTCTACATCAGTTATTTTTTCATCTTTTACTACCTCCCACACAAGAGCCACAGCTTTTGGAAAATCAAGGTCGTCATTTATATATTTATTAAATCTCTTTTTATATTCTTCTCCATAAATAGAAAGAATCTTTCTTACCATACGTGATATCATGGAAGTATCGGAGGCAACCTTTGACACAAAAGTCTGGAGACGTTTCCTCGCAGTTTGAGCCCCTTCCAGTGCTTGCCAACTAAATTGCAGAGGGGAAGAATACCGAGCGGTGAGAAGAAGGTAGCGGTAGGCGAGTGGATCTATGTTTCGTTCTCTGAGTGACTCGAGACGAATAAAATTTTCTCCCGATTTTGCCATTTTGTCTCCCTCATTGACAGTCAAAAAGGCATTATGCATCCAGTAATGTACAAAAGGTGCCTTATTAGCACACAGCGACTGTGCTATTTCGTTGGTGTGATGAACTGGAACATGGTCGATACCTCCTGTATGAAGATCAAATGTCACACCGAGCAATTTTTTTGACATTGCTGAACATTCGATATGCCAGCCAGGAAAACCAATACCCCAGGGTGACGGCCATTCTTGTTGCCGTTTCTCCTCTTGGTGTGAAAATTTCCAAAGCGCAAAATCGAGGTGATTTTTTTTACTAGCTAATGGAGTAACTCGAGCAAATTCTTCGTTCAATTTTGACCTATCAATACCAAACAAGTTTTTATATTCAGGAAATTTTTCAGTATTAAAATATATTGCATCTTCCGTTTTGTACGTGTAGTCGCCTTTCTCGAGTGCCAGTATCATTTCTATTTGCTCGGCGATGTAAGCAGTGGCACGAGGGAAAGTGATATCATTAAGTGAAATGTTGAGTGCCTCTAAATCATCAAAAAAAGATTCGGTGTAAAATTTACTTATCTCTTGTGCTGTTTTACCTTCTCGCATGGCTCCTTTTTCCATTTTATCTTCACCATAGTCACCATCGGAGACAAGATGTCCCACGTCTGTAATATTTATAACTTGTGTGACTTTGAAACCATTCCATTCAAACATCCGTCTAAGTGTGTCTGCAAACACATAACTTCGAAGATTACCTATGTGAACGTAGTTGTATACAGTCGGACCGCAGTTGTACATCGAAATATTGCCGGGAACGAGAGGAGTGAAAAGTTCTTTCTTGCCCGAGAAAGTATTGTGCAAATAAATATCCATAAAAAATAGTAATGAGTATCAAATCCATTCCTTATACTTTGCGTATGTAAGAGTAACACCACTTATCGCAAGCATCATGATAATAACAATTGAAAACGCGTGTGGGTTTTCGGAAAATGGAAGATAGTGAAAGCTCATGCCAAAAAGCACAGCAATAAAATTGAGCGGGAGTATCAAAAAACCCATGACAGTGAGTTGCTTAACGGTTTCGTTTTGCTTAGTCGTCAAAAGGGAATTATTGGTTTCGCGTAATTCACGAAGCATGTCTAGCTCAGCATGAATAGTACTGTTTATTTTCAAATAATCTAGAAGAATAGACTCCATGCCTTTAGAAAA
The DNA here is from genome assembly GCA_038327915.1 of Parcubacteria group bacterium. Classification (GTDB taxonomy): domain Bacteria; phylum Patescibacteriota; class Minisyncoccia; order Phycocordibacterales; family DATDWN01; genus CAIXDB01. The sequence goes on from JBBQLO010000018.1 coordinate 11,166, forward strand.
ATCTTCCCCAAGAAACTTCTTGCCATGATGAGCAAGAGATTCGAGAACGTCGCGATGTAAATCAACTGTTTTTTTGAAATCTAAAAGTGTGCGAGTAATTGAAGAAATTGCTGTCACCATTTGACGTTCATCGCCTTGAAAAATATGACTGGTTATATCTTCCGTTTCGTCTTCGATAGCTGTGAGCTCGTCTCCTAACCCTACATATAATTCTCGCAAAAGATCAATAAAAAGTGGTCGACGCAAACTAGATTCTTGTCCTTTTTCTTTCTCTAAAATTTCTTTTACTTCCACATCCTTACCAAACTTGTGTAGGGCATCAATGGTATCATACCGTGCAGTGATAAGTAGTCCTGGCCCAATAATACAGTCAATTTCTTGATTGGTATCTGGACCGTGGCTATGTTTCCATGCGGGGAAGTGAAGTATGCAATACACATACCCCTGATGAAACTCGACTCGCGGTTTACGGGTTGCGGAAGTTAATTCCTTGGCGACAAATGGATCGATTCTGTACGTGTCCATTAACTTGTGTATTTCTTCAGGTGTGCCCCTGTCAACGTCAATCCAAGTTTCATTTCGATATGTGTATGTGGTTATCATATAATAAGTATATAATGATGAATAAAAAAAACAAAGTTGACCACACTTAAATTTCTTGCGATAATCAGAAGAATGAAAAATCTGAAAGAATTTTTTGTAACTCGTACCAACATCGGAATAATAGCACTTGTCGGACTTATCCTTTTTAGTGTTGGTTTTTTTGCAGGCCAAGCTCATGTTTCGCAGGAAGCACTGGTAGCAAATGTGGTCAATAAAGATGCAACAAGTACAGCGTCGGTTGATTTTGAACCTTTTTGGAAAGCATGGAACATCATCAATGAAAAATACGTCCCCACAAATAGCACGACAACTATTCGAACTTCGGATCAAGATCGTGTCTGGGGTGCTATATCAGGAATGACCCAGTCTCTCGGTGATCCCTACACTACTTTTTTTCCACCTGTCGAAGCAAAAAGTTTTGGAGAGCAAATTTCGGGCAACTTTGAGGGTGTGGGTATGGAAGTGGACATAAAAGACGGTGTTTTGACCGTAATTGCTCCACTTCAGGGCACACCAGCATTTAAAGCGGGCATCAAGACAGGAGACAAAGTTCTTAAAATTAACGATAAAACTACCGAAAAACTATCAACTGAAGAGGCGGTCAAGCTCATTCGAGGCAAAGCGGGGACTGTGGTTAAATTTATTATTTTCCGAACAGGCACTAAAGATCCCTTTGAGATTGACGTAATTCGAGCCATCATTGATATTCCCACCATTAAAACCGAAACAAAAGGTGACGTGTTCATTATCCACTTGTATAATTTTTCTGCCATTTCTCCGGACTTATTTCGCAATGCTTTGCGTACGTTTGTTCAATCCAATAAATCAAAACTCATTCTCGACTTACGCGGTAATCCAGGTGGATATCTTGAAGCCGCCATCGACATGGCTTCGTGGTTCTTACCAGCCGGTAAGACTGTCGTAAAAGAAGATTTTCGTAACGCGCAAGACGCTCAGGTCTATAAAAGCAAAGGTTATAATATATTTACCAATCAACTGAAAATGGTGGTGCTTATTGATGGTGGGTCGGCTTCGGCTTCAGAAATTCTTGCCGGAGCTCTCCATGAGCAAGGTGTTGCAACGCTTGTGGGCGAACAATCTTTTGGTAAAGGCTCGGTCCAAGAACTAATTCCTCTTACTAGCAATACATCACTTAAGGTGACTATTGCAAAATGGCTCACCCCAAACGGCACATCTATCTCTCACAATGGTTTGACTCCAGACGTAGTCGTCAAATTTGATCAACCGGCTTTTCTAAAGGGCACTGACAATCAAATACAAAAAGCCATTGAAATTTTGGACGAAAAAAATTAGGATGTATCGCTAAGGTAATCAAATTGACTATTTTCTTGTTTTTTATTTACCCTCCTGCTAGTATCTACACAGAAGGAGGTCCCATGCGAGACACATTGTCATATATACGCTCATTGCACCTGCTTACTCGTACAGTTGCAGTCAACCATCTGGCAGAGACAGAGAACTGCTGCGGAGTGTACCGCACAACAGTCGAAGAATTGGTGATGAGAAAGGCAAGGGAATATAATTTTACACCGATTCTGTGAAGGGTCGGTGTTTTTTGTATAAAAACGTATTGGTAAGATGGAGAGCAGCCGAGTTAAACAAATATAAGAAGATGTGCTAGTATACTCGTATGAAAATAATTTTACTTAAAGACGTACCGAAGGTTGGAAAGAAGTTTGATGTTAAAGATGTGGCTGAGGGATATGCGACGAACATGCTATTGCCGAAAGGTTTTGCCATG
>JBBQLO010000019.1:0-12584 GCA_038327915.1 Parcubacteria group bacterium
TGACTTTTCTGTATATTAGTAGTAATATACCGTAAATAACCATAAAATATGAAAAAATCAAATACTCTTCCCCCACGTTCCCTCTTTGTATTCCTTGCCTGTGTCCTCGTACTAGCGAGCAACCCTGTACCATCTTTTGCAACAACAGAAACTCCCGTACTCGAGTATAATGCCGTTACTGATATGGGAGTGCGGGCCGCTACTTTGGACAAGCTACCTAAAATAGCCAATGCGGGTAGTTCAGTTACTGATCCTGACTTCGGCACCAAAATACTTCGAGTAACCGACGGCAACGTACTTCCAAACGACCCTAATGCTTCATTTGTAACCTCTGCCAATGGTAACGTTTCTGAGTGGAGTGCCGACTCCACGAAATTTTGGCTTTCTTCTCTTCATGGAGCATTTGTTTTCTATAATTTTGATGCTACACATTTTACCGCAACTCCAATGAAAGACCCTACGGATCCTACTAAATTTTTTAACTTCAGAGACTTTGGACCTCAGTTTAGTTACTCAAATCCACATGTCATATATGGAACCACTGTCAGTACCACGAAACATCTTATCGAAAAATATGACACTGAAACTCACACCTACACCACAGTGGTAGACATAGACTCAATTACTCCCACTCAATTCAAAGGCTGGACCGGCTACATGAACGCTGTTTGGGTAGATTATACAGACCGCTATTTTGGAGTATTCATTCCAGCATCAGACGGTTTAGTAATGGTATATGATTCCGTTACTCAAAAAACATCTATTCTCGATATGTATAATTCAACGTACAAAGCGTACGACTCGGAAACGTTTGTTCCACTCAATACTCTGTTAGGGTACCAAATACACGGCATGTTTCTCGACCGAACAGGAAGGTATGTACTTATAGGTGCGGATTTGTACTCTCCAAAAAGAGGCCCTGTTTCAACACCTACAGTATCGAACATATGGGTATGGGATTCTCAATCTGGCACTGTCCGTTTTGAAAACAATGGACTTGGACACGAAGGAATAGGCTTTGGACAAGATGTCACTTTCGGAGGTACCCAAGCGTGTTGCGACAGTGATGGGTGGGAGACCCATTCTTTTTTCGCGCCCGAAAGCCCCGACGCATATTTTGGTCCAGTACCAGGCAAGCCAGACCGATGGGAACATGACGGACATCCATCTTGGAACAACAACAGATCAGACATGAAAGTACCGATTATTCAAGAAGTGTTTGTAGAAATTCCCAAAGATCTTCCTTCACGTGCACTGGACGATGAAATAGTTGCCGTTGCAACTGACGGTAGTAATAGAATCTGGAGATTTTCACATACGTGGGATATATATGACGGCTCATTTTGGACCCAGCCCCGAAGCAATGTTTCTCAAAACGGAAAATACACACTCTTCTCCTCAAATTGGATGAAAACACTGGGTAAAGACAGCGATGGTAACAACCGAGTAGATACTTTTATCGTTGAACTCAATCAGACTTCAGCTATTCCTGTGATAGATACTGAACCTCCCGTAAAGCCTGTTTTCCCTGACCAATCACCTTTGTACGTAAATAGGGGACTGGGAACTTTAGCAGGCGTTATTAACTTGACCCCTCGGCTCTCAGACAATGTTGGTGTCGTCGGAACACGTTACTATGTAGACGGAAAAGCAGTCGGACTTGAAAACACAACTAAACCTTTTGAATGGATTCTTGATACGCATACTCTCACAAATGGTTTTCATTCAGCCTATGCATATGCACGCGATGCGCAAGGAAATGGAATACAATCAGACACAATTAGTCTTCAAATTGATAATGAAAACTATGTAGGATCAACTACTCCAGCTACTCCAACATATCCGAGTTCTTCTGACAGCATGATCTCCACATCAGCGACAACAGCGACTGCTCAAACAAAAACTGAGGTCGTGCTTGTTCAACATACCTCAACGGCTGTTTCGACGACGCCTCTGGCATGCAATATTCCTGTTATTTCTGGCAACACAAACATAAACGGACAGGTTGGTCAGGTCTTTACATATAGAGTCACTACTTCTACCACAACTCTTGGATACTTTATAAGCAGATCTACCCCGCTTCCCGTAGGACTTACATTTGATACAACAACCGGTGTACTGACTGGAACACCGCAACAAGCTGGATCCTACCCTATTACTTTTATTGCCACCAATACTTGTGGAACAGACTCCAAAACCCTGTCATTAAACATAGCAGATGCGGTACAGACCTCTGTGAGTACAGCCGTAGCGAGTGCGAACAACCAGTGCACTGCTCCGAGTATCAATAGCTCTCTTACTGCGAGTGGGCAAGTTCAACATTTATTCAGTTACACTCTCACCACAAGCACAAACTCATCAACCACTCCGATTATCTTTTCTATTGCCACATCTACACCATTACCCCAAGGCATCTCGTTTGAGAATAAAACAGGTGTGTTCAGTGGAATACCTCAACAAATTGGATCATTTAGCATCGCATTTGTTGCCACAAATATATGCGGTGTAGACACAAAAACACTATTACTGAACGTAGCGGACTTCGTACAGGGAGGCACTACTCAAAATGTAGCCTCAAATGCTTCATCAGGAGGTGGTGGGGGTGGGGGGGGAAACTATACTCCTCCTGCACAAGTAGCGCTTTCGACAAACTCATCCGTCGCTTCTAATCAGAATGTAATTACCCTTCTTTCAAAAGCTGAAAAATCCTCAATTGTGAGTCAGACAGTAACACTCAATTCAACATCCACTACGGATCAAAACACATCGTCTATTACACATAATTCTTTATTTATGTTTACGCGCAATTTGTCAGTGGGATATAAAGGCGAGGATGTTCGTCAACTCCAAATCTACCTCAATAGCCATGGATTTGTAATTGCACGTTCAGGTACGGGTTCCAAGTATCATGAAACAAATTACTTCGGAATCGCTGCAAAAAATGCTCTCATTAAATTTCAAAAGCAGAAAAAGATTCGTCCAGCAAGCGGATACTTTGGTACTTTTACTAGAAGTGTCGTAAATACGAATAAATAGGAGCAAAAATTGCTTTATCTGCTTTATAATGCTATATTTTATAGGATATCCCCGTAATTTATTATTTAAACTAAAGATTTTTTGAGTACATACATTAAAATAAACAACCAAATCCAAGCACCAGAGTTACGGGTTATTCTCGAGGATGGTGAAAATTTAGGAGTTCTCTCTTTCAAGGACGCACTTGACCGAGCCCGAGACTTAGGACTCGACCTCATAGAAATTTCTCCTCGAGCAGAGCCACCTGTTGCAAAAATCATGGATTATGGTAAGTTTCAATATGCTGAGAATAAAAAGCAAAAAGTGGCCAAAGTGAAGGCTCACCGAGTAGAGGTAAAAAATATTCAAGTAAAAGTAGGTACGGGAGACAACGATTTACAACTCAAGGCTAAAAAGGCCTCGGAATGGCTCAAAGAAGGCCATCGAATTAAAATCGATCTTTTCTTACCCGGCAGAACTAAATATATGGATTTTGCATTCCTCAGAGAGCGAATGGATCGAGTTCTCAAACTAATGACTGAAGAATACACCATCGCCGAAGAAGCCAAAAAAAGCTTAAAAGGACTTTCAATCGTTATAGAGAAGAAGTAGCATATCAAATTTTATTTCTATATTATTATCACCGACATGTCTACAAAAACTAATAAATCATTTACAAAAAGACTGAAAGTTACTAAAAACGGCAAGATTTTGGCGCGGGCGACAGGTCAAAACCATTTTAATGCAAAAGAAAGTGGGCGGGCCAATCAGAAAAAAAATCTGCTGGTGAATTTCCCCATGAGCAACAAAAACCGTGCACAATTCATTAAACACATATAATACGTAAACCATGACACGAGTAAAAAAAGGCGTAAATGCGCTTAAATCCAGAAAAAATATTCTCCGCAAAGTAAAAGGCTATCGACATGGTCGCGGAACAAAAGAACGTCAAGCACAGGAGGCTATTTTCCACGCAGGCACATATGCTTTTGCCCATCGCCGAGACAAAAAAGGCGACGCTCGTCGACTCTGGAACGTCAAAATTTCATATGCATTAAAAGCTATGGAAAGTACTGTGGAGAATGCGAAGGCAGCGACAAGACTTTCATATAGTAAAGTCATGGGCAATTTAAAGAAAAAAGGCATCCTTCTCGACCGAAAAATACTCGCTACTCTCGCCGCCGACGCTCCCGAGACATTCAAAAAAGTAATCGAGATGGTAAAATAAATAAAAACCTCTTTAAAAAAGAGGTTTTTATTTTCTGTCGATATCAAACTTCTAGCTCATACACCACCCCTCGCTCGGGACATACAGCATCCAGTTCTGCATAATCTTTTAGACGTTGAGCTAAGAATATAGACGCCTTCGGCTCTCCCATCACTACAAACACTTTTTTAAGAGTGCCTTTTGCTTGCTCTGCCATAGCGATGAGATGATCAGAGTCTTTGTGCGAAGAGTAGCCCGATATCATTTCTATACGAGCATGAACTGGGACATTCTGTCCTTCTATTTCTATTTCTTTTGGCATGTCTTGAATCTCTCGCCCAAGAGTCCCCACGGCTTGATAACCCATGAGCAGTAAGGTGGATTTAGAATCTGGCAAAAAATGTATTTCATGTTGAATAATACGTCCACCGGAAGACATTCCAGATCCAGCAAGAATGATTTTAGGATTTGGTGTAGCGATAATTTCTTCCGAGTCAGCTCGACCATGTGTAATAGTTAATTTTGGAAAGCTAAAAATATCATCCCCTCCCTTTATTTCATTTTGGACTTCAGCATTAAAATACTTTGAGGTGTGTCGATATATTTCTGTCACTTTTTCAGCGAGAGGTGAATCTAGAAACACTGGCACAGACGGAATCTTTCCTTCTTCTACGAGATTATTGAGTTCGTACAAAATAACTTGTGTTCGCTCAAGAGAAAAAGCGGGAATGACAAGCGCACCTCCAGCCACAATAGTTTCCGACACAATTCGTTGAAATTTAGCATCACGTTCCTCTTTTGATTCATGATTACGGTCTCCGTACACGCTGTCCATGATGAGATATTGAACTCCCTTTACAGACTCTGTGTCACGTAAAAGTGGTGTGGGTGAATTGCCCGAATCACCAGTGAACATAATCTTCTTGCCAGCATACGTAAACTCATACATTGAAGAACCCAAAATGTGTCCGGCATCTTTTAAATAAACAGAAAAATCAGAACCTATAGGAATTTCGACGTGATATGGAATACCTTGCCATAGGAAAAAAGCTTGGTCGAGATCAGCTTTTTCATACAAAAGTTTTTCAGGGGACACGTGCCCTTCTCCAGACATTTTCTGAATATTCATCTGCATTACTTTCAAAGCATCGAGCAACATGAGGTGGGCAATTTCCCGAGTTTCTGGAGTAGAATATATTACACCTCGAAAGCCATCGCGAACAAGTTTTGGAATTCTGCCAATATGGTCCATGTGTGCATGAGTAACAAACAAAAAATCTATCGATTTTGGATCATATGGAAAAGAACTCGCATTTGTACTCACTGCATCTGCAATACCTTGCAGTAACCCGCAGTCAACAAGGAGACGAGTCTGTGTGCTCTCGAGGAGGAAGTTGGCACCGGTCACTGTACCGACACCACCCCAGAATGTAAGATGTAGTTTATTTTCCATAATAATTATTATTTTGAAATAAATTTTTTGTATAGAAAGCGGCAATAAGTCCGCCGAGTGTATCCATGAGTAAATCCGATCCCGTATCAGTTACGTAATGTATTCCGTCAGAAAAAAAAGTAATCCCATTTACCACTTCAAATATTTCCCAAACCACACCAACAACAATTGACCCAATAAGTGAAGAGAAAAATATCTGAGAAGTAGGAAGGGTTTCTTTTTTATTTAGATACAACCAAACTGAGCCAAGACCAACCGCAATCCCGGCAAGAAAATGAACCAGAGTGTCAAAGTAATGAAGTGACCAGTAGAGACGTAGTGTCAAAGCTATCTTGTTTAAAAATGTAACTACAACCACCAAAATAAAAGCATTTTGGAAAAGTTTTTTTCGTATCATGCATGTATGATACCTTGAACCAGAATAAAATTAAAGATATTAAAATACCCACCAAGGTGGTGGGGATCTTAATAGGATTGCGAAAGACATTCCCCTAGTCAGAGACCAGGTGGGTGCCCGCACATATACAAGTCAGAACGCTACCGAAGTAGTACTCATCGTAGTACATAAATATGAGGCTCCCTAAATATTGATTAGATAGAAAATGCCCCCGCAATCCATTCATCATTATACCCCCACCCTAAATCTAGGCTACTCGACATTTATTCTAAAATACCGTCTAAGTTTACATCGTACAAAATCTGGTCAGCGATAAGACGATAATCAGTAATTTCTTCTGGTGTAAACCAGTGCGGAATTTCCATTTCAGCTTCAGCGACTGAACCGGAAGCGTGAACAAGGTTACGTACAGCACGATTGTCGACGTCTGACATTTGGTATGAGTCAAGCACAAAATCTCCGCGAATACTGCCAACATCTGAAGAAAGAGGTTCGGTGCTACCGGTCATTTTACGAACAATTTTGACTGCGTGTGCACCTTCCCAGACCATCGCGACTACTGGTCCCGCGGTCATGTAGGTGATAAGGTTTTTCAAAATCTTTGCCGTTATTTCAAGTGGATCGAGCGACGGAGGTACCAAACCTTTGTCCTGATAACTTTTGATTGTCTTCTCTCCTGTAACAGTCCGCCATTGTGGGTCGAGGGTATAGTGGTGCTCAATATGCTCAGGTTTTGCAACCACCATTTTAATAGCGACCAGTTTCAAACCAAGCTTTTCGTATCGACCAATAATTTCACCAATGAGCGTGCGCTGTATAGCGTCCGGTTTTAATATGGCGAGTGTTCTTTCTTTTTTTGGATGTGACATGTGTACTGAATTAATTTAATTATAAAAGACCATTATACACAAATTTATTATTTCGTCAGCACAATTGGCTCACCGTCTGTAATAGCAATGGTATGTTCAAAATGAGCGGCCTTCGAACCATCAGCCGTTTTGTATGTATAGCCGTCGCGAGAAAGGACGGTCTGGGAAGTTCCAAGAGTGAGCATTGGCTCAATAGCGATGACCATACCGGGGCGCAAAAGCTCACCTGTGCCCTTACGACCGACATTCTCCACATAGGGCTCTTCATGGACTTTATAGCCGACACCATGACCCGCCAAGCCTTCAGCGATTCCATATCCAAGAGGTCTCACAAATGTCTCAATGGCGTTACCAATATCCCCTGTTTTTGATCCACCTCGGGCAGCCTTAATACCCAACATTAATGCTTCTCTGCAATGCTCAATTAATTTCTTTTCTTCGACGGTTATTTCTCCTACTCCAAGCGTCAAGGCACTGTCGGTGATAAGCCCGTTGTGCTCCAACCCAAGGTCAATAGTAACAACATCACCTTCTTTCAAAATCTTTGGTTCTTCGTTGGGTATACCATGAACAATTTCGTCATTGATGGAGACACAAAGTGCAGCAGGGTACGGACGTGGTGCGCCCTTCGGTTTGTAATGCAAAAATGCTGGTCTATCACCAAGACCACCTTCTTTTATCATTTCTCTCGCCCACCCTTCAAGTGTTTGTGTCGAGACTCCGGGCACAATTTTTTTGGCAAGCTCCGACAAAATAAATGCATGGCGTCTACCGCCCTCACGCATAATTTCTATTTCTTCGGCTGTTTTAAGTGTGATCATGAAATATAATAAAAATAAAAAAACCTATTTTGAAAATAAGTTAAACGCAATTTTTTCTAAAATATCAACGTGAACTTTCTCGATTGTTTGTTCACCGTTTATAGCCAAAAAACGATATGACGGATTGTTACGAAAATATTCAACAGCAGGTAAGACATTTTTATCATACCAATCGAGACGAGCCTCTATCTGAACCGCCACGTCATCTCCCCGACTCCTCATAAGTAAATGTTCTTTTGCCCATTCTCTTGAGGTTTCAATAAGAATAACAACAGGAGTTTCTCTTTTATAAAATCGCATTGCTGAGTCGAGGATTGGCGCTTCGTGTGCACGGCGAGAAAGTCCGTCGAGTATCAAGTGCTCATTGCCAGAGACATGCCGTACGAGATATTCAGCCCAAATCCAAATAGGTAAAAATTCTGGCAAAAGCCCTCCATTATCTACTACTTCTTTCGTTAAATTTGCAGTCATAGATGCTTCGGTCATAAAATCCCGAAAACGCTGCCCAGTTTCAATATAAAACGTCTGCCGAGTTGGATCACTCTTTTGTAAATAATCGAACAAGAGCCTGCCCTGTGTCCCCTTACCTGAGCCTGATTGCCCAAAAAGTATAAATGTTTGTGGAGTCATACAAGTCTAGTATAAAGAATTTTTCTTTATATTACCATCAATCCAATATATCCTTAATTTGAGTGAGATAAAAACGAAATTAAAAAATGGTTCGGAGGCATATTGATCGCATATTGACGAATATTTTTTCAATTTAAACACAGATATTGCTCAGATTTGGAAATCTAGTACTCACGAATAGAAACTTGAGCATCAATTTTTTTAATAAGATCGATGACAACTGAGACAACAATAAGAAGAGCAGTGCCACCGACAGAGACAGCGGTAATGCCCGTCAAACCTTTGACAATAAGTGGCAAAACTGCAATAACTCCCAAAAACAAAGCTCCGACAAAGGTCAAACGAGTTAGAATCCGAGCAATATGTTCTGAAGTCGACTGACCGGGACGAACGCCGGGGACAAAAGCACCGTTTTTCTGCAAATTAGTTGAGATGGAATCAGGATCAAATGTGACTGCTGTATAAAAATACGTAAAGACAAATACCAGTAAGAAATATGAAATTGCATAGAACCATTGATTGGCAAGGAGTCCGAGAATGGTTGTTGACGCATTATGAACAAATGTCGAGTGAACATTCTGTAAAAAGCGTAAAATAAGCTGAGGAAAAAGAAGAATGGAAAGAGCGAAAATAATAGGAATAACACCAGCTTGGTTAATACGAAGTGGGAGGTATGTCGAAGTTCCTCCATACACACGATTGCCTCGAACCTGCTTAGCATATGTTACAGGAATTGGTCGTTCTGCCTCTGTAATGATAACAACACCAACAATAACGACGAGAGCAACAGCAAAAAATGCTAGGTAGAGTGGAATTTGGGCCGGACTAAATGCAAACAAAATCTGACTGATTTCAGTCGGTAATTGAGCGACTATACCAGCAAAAATAATAAGTGATACACCATTGCCAATACCGTATTCAGAAATAAGCTCGCCTATCCACATGAGAAGCACAGAACCAGCAGTGATAACAACAAGATTGGTACCAAGTGCAAATGGAGACAAATGTGCCAAAACTTGTTGACTCTGGAGTAATTTGATAAATCCAAAACCTTGAATTAGTGCGAGTGGCACTGTAAGCAAGCGTCCATATTGTGCAAACTTACGTCGCCCTGCTTCTCCTTCTTCCTGATACATTTCTTTAAGCTTTGGTGACATAATAGTCAAAAGCTGCATGATGATAGAACCTGTGATGTATGGACCGACTCCGAGCATGACAATAGAGAGTTGAGAAAGTCCTCCACCAGAGAAAACATTGAGTAACCCAAAAAATTCATTACTTGAAAAAAACTGAGCGAGACGAGCGTGATCTACTCCTGGAATAGGGATTGCTGCGAGCATACGAAACACGACCAATGCGACTAAAGTAAAAAATATCCGCTGACGCAAAATTTTGTCCTGAAAAATAAGGCTGATTTTATTAAAAAATGTGTCCATATTTCAACCAAAATTATACCTTTACTGTACCTCCCGCCTTCTCAATAAGAGCCTTAGCAGAAGCCGACACTTTTACACCTTGAAAAGACAACTTCTTGTCGAGTGTACCTGTGCCTAGAATCTTTATCTCAGGGATAGCTCCGCGAGCTTTTGAAACTATCTTTTTTTCAAACAAAGCAACAGGAGTCACCACTGCTCCGTTTTCAAACACACTCAATTCTCGTAAATTAACCACGGTTAATTTTGATTGAATTGAAGTGTTAATATTTTTACCGCGACCTCGAAGCTTTGGAATACGTTTAATAAAATCGCGTATTTCTGGACGCTTTTTATGACCGGCTCGAGCATTCTGACCCTTAGTTCCTCGTCCTGAAGTTTTTCCACGAGTTCCTCCGCGACCAACTGTTTTGGCTTTTTTATTTTTGTGTGTTCTTTTGAGCGTGTGTGATTGCATATATTTTTTATTACCGCCAGATTATTTGCTACGTGTGAGCTGACCAAGTGCCTTAATTGCAGCTTTTGCGTTATTCAACTTATTTTTACTTCGTGAAAAAATCTTGGCACTTACTTCTTTGACCCCTGCAAATTCAAGCACAGTTCGGACAGAAGAACCAGCTAAAATTCCTTTACCCGGTGCCCGCATAATAAGTACTCGCGAACTTGAAAACTTTGCATCAACTTCATGGGGAATAGAGCCATATTTAGTCATAGTGACTTGAATCATGTTTTTCTTTGCATCACGAACAGCTTTGTCAATTGAAAGTGGGGTATCTCCTGCCTTACCAACTCCCACCCCTACTTTACCTTTGCGATCACCAATTACAATAGCAACAGAAAAAGCAAAACGGCGCCCCCCGGTAACCACTCGAGTCACACGGCGAATACTGATGATTTTTTGGTCAAATTCAGGCTTTGCTCGGGCTTCTCGCCGAGGAGCAGCTTTGCGAGTATTTTTGCGGAATTCTCTAGGTGAGACAGAATTCTCGGCACGTGAAGCACCACCCGAAGCACCGTTTACTACATGTGTTACTGCACTTTCTTGTTCTGTTGTTTTATTTTCTTCATCCATACAATATATAAAAAATGTGTATACTAAAATTTTAGACCTCCATTCCGTGCACCTTCCGCCACTGCTTTGACACAGCCAGTATACATGAATCCACCACGATCAAAAACAATTCTTTCTATTTTTTTAGCTAAAGCTATTTTAGCTATTACTTCTCCAAGCTTGGCGGACTTTTCAAGCAAATTCTTACCTGCGACATCTCGTGAATGACTTGCAGCAAGAGTGACTGCTTTTTCATCATCAATAAGCTGGACCGAGATATATTTATTTGACTTAAAAACAGCAAGTCGAGGCACCTCTCCCGTACCAGAAATACGTGAGCGTATTTTGGCTCGACGTCGGTCTCTCGAATTAATTTTTGTTTTTGAATTTTTCATATTTTTGAATTTCTGGCTCACCTTTCAGTTTAGGCAGATTTCTTACCCTGTTTACGTTTAATCACTTCCCCTTCGTATCGAATTCCTTTACCTTTGTACGGTTCTGGTGGTTTGAGCGCACGAACTTTGGCAACAAAAGCTCCGACAACTTCTTTGTCGACCCCTGTTACTGTAATAACATTTTTCTCAGCAGTCACTTTCAACCCTTCAGGAATTTCAACAATTACCGAATGTGAAAAACCGAGTGCCATAACCAAAGTCGAGCTCGCCCCCACGGATTTTACTTCTGACTTATAGCCAATACCCTCGACAATTAGTTTTTTTACATACGGTGTAGTCACACCAGAAACCATATTTATAATATGTGATCCGTATGTCCCCCACAATGAGGTTGTTTTTTTACTTAGTCCTTTGGAACCAGTCTTGGGAAGAAGCGTGATAGATCCAGCCTCAATGACGATTTCAATCTCAGGTTTAAAGATTTTTGTAAGTGTACCAAGTGGACCTTTCACAGTAAACACTCCGTCAATTAAAGAGACTTCAGTTTTTGCAGGAATTGCTATTATTTTTTTTCCGATTCGTGACATTTATGTGATTTTTATAATACTTTTAGTATATTTTCTACCATATTTTAAACAAAGGCTCTCCGCCAATGTTGTCTCGGCGTGCTGTTTTGTCTGTAATAATTCCAGCAGGCGAGGAGAGGACAAGAATACCATATCCACTTCTCACGGGCCGAATGTCTTTTGCCTTGTAGTACATACGTTTTGACGACTTAGACTCCCGCGTAACTCCTTGGACTTTTGGCATTCCATCTTTGTACACAAGGCCCACTTCAATCCACTTCACTACTTTTTTACCTTTCTTAGTAACTGACTTTACAAATCCTTCTGTGGAAAGGACTTCGAGAATAGCCAATTTTAATTTAGAGTATGGCAAAATTACTGATTCTTTCTTTGAATCAGAAGCATTTTTTATTCGGATAATCATGTCTGCGATTGGATCGGTCATTGTTTATGATATCGAGGTGATTTCGTTCTTCCGAGTGAAAAACGATCTACCAAGACTATTTGTTATTTACCAACTGGACTTTTTAATACCCGGTATCTTCCCTTCATTAGCAAGCTCCCGGAAACAAATGCGACAGAGGCCAAAATCCCCCATAAATCCTCGACCCCGACCGCATCGAAAACAGCGGTTTGTCGCTCGTGTAGAGAATTTAGGTGTTTTAGCCGCACGGGCTTTTACTGATGTTTTTGCCATCTCAGATTCCAAAAATCAAAAATAATAAAAGCTTTTCAAAAGCTCATGAG
>JBBQLO010000020.1:0-12518 GCA_038327915.1 Parcubacteria group bacterium
AATCTCGGAACCTGCCCAATACATTTTTTCAATACAAAATCGTTCTTCGAAATTTAAATGATGATATTTCATATGACAAATTAAAATTAATTTTGCTAATACTTTAATTCTAACTGTCCTACTTCAAAGGTGTCGAGAGGCCAAAATTGAGCTACACTAGGGAAAACTTGATCAAACTGACAAATGTGTGCAACGAAATTGCACACACCGCCACCACCCATAGGGTCAATAATGAGTATTATCCCTTAAAGAACAGCGGGCATGTTCCGCTGGCAGTTGTTCTCTTAGAATACTGCCTTCTGCATGGAATTACTGCCGATAGTCTTCCGCCGAAATAAATTTATAAGGAAAGCTCTCAACGGGCTTTCCTTTTGTTTAAATCTCGTTACAATTAAGCCATGACCAATATTCAAGAAATTTTTTCACTCCTCACACAATCTACACAAACAGATAAGGCGTTGGTGCAAAAGGCATATGACTTTGCATTACACGCACACCGAGACCAGAAACGTAAAAGTGGTGAACCATATTTTGTTCACCTATTTGAAACTGCTAAAATTCTTGCCGACCTTGGCATGTCCGCGACCACTATTTCCGCGGGATTACTTCACGATAGCATCGAAGATGTTGGAGTAGCACTCGAAACAATTGAAAAAGAATTTGGAAAAGATATTGGATTTATTGTAGATGGGGTAACTAAGCTTGGACATTTAAAATATCGTGGTACTGCTCGACACTCAGAAAGTTTGCGTAAATTATTCCTCGCAATGGCTGAAGACGCACGAGTTATTATTGTTAAACTTTCCGATCGCCTGCACAACATGCGCACGTTACAATACGTACCCGAAGACAAACGTCTCAGAATTGCAAAAGAGACGCTGGAAATATATGCTCCACTCGCCTACCGTCTCGGTATTAGAAAACTAAATCGTGAGTTAGAAGATACGGCTTTCAAATATGTCTATCCGTCTGAATACGCTGAGACTGTTCGACTCGTCCACGAACGTGAAGGTAGTGAGACAGAATCGCTGGAAAAATTTTTAAAATCACTCAAAAAAGAACTAGCAGCAAACAATATCACAAACTTTCATACCGAACACCGCATTAAAGGTTTATACAGTTTATACAAGAAATTAAAACGCAATGGCATGGACATAGATAAAATTCACGACCTCGCTGCACTCCGAGTCATTGTTCCGAGTGTCTCTGAATGCTATCAAGTACTCGGTATTATACACGGCGCATGGCGACCGTTACCAGGGCGCATTAAAGACTACATTGCCTTTCCAAAACCGAACGGCTATCAAGCACTGCACACCACTATTTTTAATGGTGATGGTGGTCTAGTCGAGGTACAAATAAAAACAGAAGCGATGTACCACGATTCTGAATATGGTATTGCCTCGCACATTGGCTACAAACAGGAAACGAATGAAGGGATAAAACCGAACTCCAAGACTACGCAAAATGCGCTCTGGACCAACCTCATGCAATCTTTGAAAACAGAATTGGCAGAAGAAGAAAATGTCCGTAAAATTGATTTCTTTAAGGAAAGAATCTTCGTCTTTACACCTAAAGGCGATGTCATTGATTTACCTTTTGGCTCTTCTGTCATCGACTTTGCATATTCAATACATTCAGAAGTTGGTAATACTATTGCCGGGGCAAAAGTAAACGGAAAATTTGTAGCCATCTACACAACACTCAAAAATGGCGATCGGATAGAAATAGAAACAAAAAAATCTGCCAAACCTTCGCGCAAATGGCTCGAGTCCGCCAAGACAACTATGGCAAAAAAACATATAAGAATTTCACTAACAGGGAGTAGGAAATAATTATATAGACTCATTCCACTTACTATATACTGAAATTTTTAATCGAGTACAAATCCTCACTTTCTTCCGCTGCTTTTATTTCCTCCTTAGCACGATCATCAGCAATCTTCACATCTTCAATAGTCATGGCAGCTATTTCAGGTGCCCGAACATAGTTTGGGGTAAATTCACTTTTTTCATTTGCTTCTGGGTGCTCTTCGATATGTCGATCCAGCATGGCGGTCATTGATACGGCTTTTTGATTTGATTTAAGAAGATCAAGAATCGTTCGTAAATCTTCGCGAGAAAAGAAATCAATCATGATTTTGCCTCCATGCTCTCGGTGTTCGATCGAAACTCTCGTACCCAAAGTCTCCATCAGTCTTTCTTCTAATTCTTGAGTTTCGGGATCAAGTACCACGCCTTTTTTCCGAGTTTTTTCATATGCAATGTGCCGAGCAATAGACTCAGCATCACGTACAGAAAGTTTTTTAAATATAATTTCTTTAAAAAGAGTGGCTTGTTCTTCTGGTCTGTCACCAAGCATGAGAAGCGGCCGTGCGTGACCTTCAGAAATTTTACCTTGAGAAAGTGCTTCGAGCATATCTGGTGGTAAGCCAAGAAGACGAAGTGAATTGGATACATATTCGCGAGACTTACCGACTTTTTGTGCAATCGTGATATGTTTAAAACCAAATTCAGTCACAAGACGATCAAACGCTCGAGCACGATCAATTGGATTCAAGTCTTCACGCTGAATATTTTCGATAATAGCTAGCTCCAGTTTGAGAAGATTATTTTCCTCGCCTATTTTTATCAAGACAGGCACTTGTTGAAGTCCAGCCAGTTTTGATGCTCGCAAACGTCTTTCTCCCGCGATGAGTTCATACTCTGTGGAGAGTCCCCCATCTTCTCGTGGTACTTCTTTGCGAGTAACGACAAGAGCTTGCAGAACTCCGTATTGGCGGATAGAATCTGCTAGTGACTGAAGTTGCATTTGGTCGAATTCCCTCCTGGGTTGAAAAGGGTTCGGGTTGATTTTTCCTACATCAATCCAGAATATAGAATCTTGATAGAATTGTGACATGAGTATAAGTTAAAAGTTTAAGAGAGTGAAGGGTACACTTATGAACGAGGTACATCTCGCGCAAAAAGTTTGTAAAGTAAATGCAAAAGCATTTTACCTTATGAACTCATACATTTTATCATATAATTGATTTTTGTGGAAAATATTGATAAATACATATTGATATGAACATTCCTACCTCACTTTGGAGTATTCTCCTAAAATATAATTTCACTGTCTCAACCGATACACGGAAAGATCTTGCCGGCACAATTTTCTTTGCTCTTCGTGGAGAAAATTTTGATGGCAATGAATTTATCCTTCATGCATTAAAAAAAGGTGCGAGGGCTGTAGTGACAGATAATTCCTCATATAGAAAAAATTCTAAAAAAAATATATTTGTCGTAAAAAATGTACAGAACACTCTGGAGGAAGTAGCACGGGAATACAGAAAAATCTTTGATATTCAAAATATTCCGATTGTTGCCATTGGCGGGTCAAATGGCAAGACAACGAGCAAGGAGCTTGTCAGAAAAGTCCTTTCACTACAACATACCGTACATTCGACCGAAGGAAGTTTAAACAATCATCTTGGTGTTCCACTTTCTATATTATCCATGCCGAGATCTACAGATATAGGTATATTTGAAATTGGTGCCAATCACCCCGAAGAACACACTCACCTCCTTGAGATTTTAAAACCCACACATGTTGTGGTAACCAATAATGGCAAGGACCACCTAGAGGGCTTCGGCTCAGCTCAGGGTGCTCGCAAAGCAAACAAAGAAATTTATGATTGGGCAGCTCTACACAAGACTGAAGTATTTGTACACAAAAGGCATCCCGATCTGCTCGCAGATTCCAAAAAATGCAAAAAGATTTTGTATCCTGAAAAGAATTTGAAAGTCTTGGGTGATGCTCCGTTGATTGTCAGTTACAAAAACAAGAAATACAAAACACACCTCGCTGGAAAATATAATGCAGAAAATATCGAACTGGCTTTAGCTATTGGCAGATACTTTGGCATCGCCGAAGCCTCTGCCTTGAAAGGTGTCTCTCTCTATATTTCCCAGTCGCACAGGTCAGAAATGATGAAGAAAAACGGCATCCATTTTGTCCTCGACTGCTACAATGCCAACCCGACAAGTATGATGCTGGCTTTAGAAAGTTTTGTGGCATCTGCCCCAAACTCGCGCGGAGTTATTATTGGTGACATGCTAGAGCTTGGAAAATACTCTCGCATAGAGCACAAGAAAATTGTTAAATATGTTTTAAAGCAAAAATTAGATTGTATTGTCTTTATCGGCTCAGAATTTAAAAAAGTTTTGGAAGCAGAAATATCTAAAATAAAATACGAATGGTTTCCTGATTCTACAAAGGCTCACGACTGGTTTGCGAAACAGGATTTTAAAGGCTCCACGTTTCTCTTGAAAGGTTCTCGTGGGATCAAAGTAGAAAAAGTTATTGGGTAAGTCGTTATCCCGGTAGATTGACAACTCTCTTGTGGCAAATGTGTCAATGTGGTTCAATTGTTATAGAGGTACACATATTATGCCCCCTCAAGCAGTAGTTTGCATTACCTGTGGTCAAGGCATTGCCGTGACAACAGAAGGCACATGTGAGGTGTGCGGCAGAACAGACTCAATAAATTTTAGTGTCGCTATCACTGCAGTGATTACAGAGATAGCTCAGGTTCCATTACCTGTACAATAGGTATCCACGGGGCGGGCTTCAGCTCGCTCTTTTTTTATAAATGTGAAAAAAAATAATCACGAATAATTCCAGTTTCGTCAAACTTGAATTATCTCGATCCCGACTCAGCCATTTTTCTAAAGAAAAAATATGCTTCCGTCTTTCAAGTCCCCACGCAAAGCCAAGCAGTTGGCTTTGCTCCTCCGTCAATTCACTACGCTCATGTGCCGGAGGAGGGACTTGAACCCTCATCCCTTGCGAGACGCGATTTTGAGTCGCGCGCGTATACCAATTCCGCCACTCCGGCAATAGAATACAGAATACCTGATATAGCCAGAAAATCAAATTGTGGTAGGCTGGAAGTAATATGAAAAAACCAAAAATCCTCGTTGTTCTCGGACCGACAGCTACCGGTAAGTCGGATTTGGCAGTACAACTTGCAATCACATTCAGTGGCGAAATTATTTCTGCGGACTCTCGTCAAGTTTACATTGGGCTGGACATTGGTACAGGAAAAATCACAAAAAAAGAGATGAGGGGTATTCCACATCACTTACTTGACATTACATCTCCTAAAAAAATATTTTCAGTTTCCGAGTGGCAATTTTTAGCAAAAAAAGCAATTGAGGAAATACTCTCTCGTGGTAAGTTGCCTATACTTTGCGGAGGAACAGGCTTTTATATTCAGTCTGTTGTTGAAAACAGAGTACTTCCAGAGGTACCGCCAAACACCAAACTTCGCAAACAACTAGAGAAAAAATCTGCCCAAGAAATGTATTTCATTCTCCAAAGAATTGATCCGGAACGGGCTAAAAATATTGAAGCAAAAAACCCCGTTCGACTTATTCGGGCAATTGAGATAGCGACAGCACTTGGTTCTGTTCCACCAGTGACCCGACAAAAAAATCAATATGATATTTTACAAATCGGTCTCATGTTAGAAGAAATCCAGCTGAAATCCCGCATACACACTCGCATACTCTCGCGAATACAAAGCGGAATGATAGACGAAGCGAAGAGACTCCATGTCCAAGGTCTATCATGGAAACGTATGCGAGAACTTGGACTCGAGTACCGACATCTTGCAGATATGTTACAAAATGTTTCCAAACAAACTTTTTGTAAGAAAATAAGTAAGAATGAAAAAGGAGTAGAAGAAAAATTTACCGAAAATCTCGAAAGAGACAGTTGGCGATACGCCAGGCGACAAATGACGTGGTTTAAAAGAGATAAAAAAATTAAATGGTTCTCCCCTCATTCATCAGTAGAAATAGAAAAAGAAGTGAGAGACTTTCTTATAAAAAAGATTAAAAAAAATAAGACTCTAGAAACTTTTTCGGAATTGAATTAAAATCTCCATTGCTCATAAAAACAACGATATCATTTTTTATAACATGTTGAGATAAAATTTTGAGAGCATCATCAGCATCTCGAGCCACATGCGATAATTTACCCGATAACTCTAAAATATTCTGAACAACGGAGACGTCCATAAAATCATTCTTGTCATCATTATATTTAAACGGAGGACTTACAACGATTGATATATCGGCATCCTCCAGTGCTTTTGGATATTCTGTCTCAAATGCCTTTCTTCTGCTTGTAACTGAACGAGGTTCAAATACGCATACGATTCGTCGTCCGGGGTAATGGGAGCGAATGCCTTCGAGTGTGACTCGAACAGCGGTTGGATGATGGGCAAAATCTCTAACAACGATAACGCCATTTTTCTCTCCAATAATTTCTTGTCGCTCGTGAACTCCAGGATATGTTGAAAAAGTAGAAATAATATCTGAAACCTTCACTCCTTCAAGAAAAGCAAGTATAAAAACTGATGTTGCATTTGCAATATTATATTCTCCAAATAAAGGAATAAAAATATCCGAGTATTTCTGTCCTCTAAAGACGATAGAAAATGATGTTCCGGAAGAACTGACTGAGGAAATTTCATAAGATACATCTTTAAAAATATTTTTTCCATAGATCACAATTTTTGCAGTACAGTTTGATATATCAATATGTTGCAGTACAGAATCATGCAAGACAAGAAAACCATCATTCGAGACATCATCAACTAGAAATTGAAACGCTTGCGTATAATCTTCAAACGTAGGATATAAATCAACATGATCATATTCAATTGAAGTAATAATTGCCGAAGATGCATTATACCTGAGAAATTTTGGAGCCTTATCAAAAAAAGCACAGTCATATTCGTCTCCTTCAAAAATAACATGGGACGATTTTTTTATGCCAATCGAGTAACTTTCACCAGTATTTTGAAATGAACCCCCGATCATATAAGCTGGATTTTTTCCGCTTTTCAGAAAAACATGTGTTAAAAGAGAACTTGTTGTTGTTTTTCCGTGCGTACCAGCAACAACAAGAGATCTTTTTTCGCGGGCAAGAATTTCTCTGAGTACTTCAGACCCAGACATCATAGGAATATGCGCATGACGAGCCGCAACAACTTCCACAGCACTTGACGGCAACATATTTCCCACGACAATAAGGTCAATATTTTCTATATTTTTTGAATCTGGTTTAGAACAAGTGATGTGTCGAGCCTGTAACACGTCACTCATGGGAGGATGGAAAGATTCATCACTAGCCGTCACGCTGTACCCAAGATCAGCAAGCATGCATGTGACTGAAGCCATTGCCTTGCCGCACGCAGCTGACACATGTATACGAGAATTCTTCTGAAGATTTCCCTGTATTCTCTGTCTATTTTTTGTATCGGAAAGTAAATTTCTTTTTGCTAAATAATAATATTCATATGGTTTCATATGGTGAGTATATTAGAGCTAGTATAAAAACAAATGGGTGGCACAAATACCGCCCATTCTAACAATTCTATCTATGAAAAACAAAGAACTTCTTTCACCACCTTCCAAAAAAACTGAGAAAAGGACGCTCTCGATTCTAGAGTGTCCCCAGAAAATACACGATTGGTGAGAATGGCCAGCGTTAGACGCGGTTGTTTACAGAAAAAAATTCGACAACCTGTATAGCCGGCAAACATAAGAGGACTATCTACTGACACACCTGCTAAACTTTCTGGCCACGGTCTGTCAAAACCCAGCGCATAGTCGTGTTGCACTTCTGGAATACCGACTTTTTGAAGCTGGTTCTGTGAACCAATATCATAAAAACCACTTGTAATGATTTTGTCAATATGATTGTGAAATAAATCCGCTAATGTGCGTGCGGTTGAGAACATTCCCGCGGCAACAATATCCTCCCCTTGATGAGAGAACGAAAGCGGATCGTGAACCAAACCACGGAGTGACAAATCTACTCTCGCTGGGACAACAAAGCTGGGAGAAACCGATCCTCGCCGAACTGGGTGAAACATAAGTTTTTCGTGCTCGTAAGCATGAGGCAACAACTGATGACACAGAATTGACTCAATTCCAGTACCAAAATAATGTTCAAGCATAAGACCCATGTAGGCACTTGCAAAATTATCGTAACAGAACATTTTGTTCCAATTACCAAAACCATGCAAAAGAAGTGTACGTTTAAAACGTGAATTTTCTCCACTTCTTAATTGCTTGAAATCAAAGGCGTATTCTTGAACGAGGTACGACATAAAATGCCACAGCTCCCGGCCTCCTATTCCCGGCAGAGGAAGAAAATAATCAAACCTGTCATCTGGAGACAATGCCTTTTCTGAAAACATCTTCCAGATAAGCAAGTTTACCAAAGCCTTGGTGAGACTCGATATATCAAATAACTTTGCGCCACTTGACACGTATAATCCACCAGAAAAATCACACGTATATGCTCCCCTTACACAGACATCAAAATCTGTGAAAAGTCCTCGTGATGAAGCGTCCTCAAACAATTTTTGAATGTCTTGCATGTTATCTTCCTTTTCTGTCAGAAGTATACTCACCAGAGTCATTTATGCAAGAAATTTTATTATTCGCACAGTTGAAAGATAAAAAATCTCTCAAGGAGAGGTTAAAAAAGTGTCAATGAAAAAGACTTTATCTGTGCGGGAGATGGAGGAATTGAACCCCCGATAAGGCGTTTGGAGTGCCTTGTTATACCACTTAACTAATCTCCCATCTGCTTTATGGTACAGGTTTTTTATTCTTTACGCAAAAATAAAACGCTCGTGAGCGCCTTATTTTTTCGCTTCTTTAAAAGTAATTCTCTTTCGCAACTTTGAACTATACTTTTTGAGTTCGATTTTACGCTCAACTTTTTTCTTATTTTTAGACGTCCAATAGACCTCTTTGGTCTCTTTGTTTCGTAGCGGAATTAAGCGGTCTTGTGACATGATGGTGCGTTATATCTACTTTATTTTATCCTACGTCTTGGAAAGACTCTTGAATACAAACATCATACCAAAAAGCCTAAAAAAAGCAAATCTGAGTTTATCTATATTTTTATTTTTCGCTAATACTTATGTCTACGAATATTTCGTTACGCATCATAAAAGGTGGCGTCCAAGGTGGATTGTAACCAGCACCACGAGGCGCACTCGTGATCATCACACCGTCTCGCTTCAAGTATTCGAGAAGTTTTGCTTTCATTTTTATCACTTTTTCTGCGCTACTATATCCAGAATATCTCAACACAGCGCTTGTGTGTGCTGGCACTTCTACGATCTCAATTCTTTTATCATTTGGCGAAGGTAATGTCGCGAGTGTGTACTCCTCTGGCATAACAAAAGCCACTACTCGAGTATTATCAGCAAGCGTAGTCTCAGAAACTGGCGCGGTCATTGCGATTGCTTCAGACTTTTGCTCCGTCACTGGTACGGTCATAGCAATAGACTGCTTGCTTGTATTACCACCAAAAATATATCCTGCTAAAATACGAAATCCCGATGTCATAGCTTTGCGATACTCTCCGGTGACTGCAACCCGAGCCTCAATGTACGGAGCATACTCACGGATTTCATATTTTTCTTTCTCTGCCAATACTATAAACTTCGGTTCTTTCACCCGAGACGAAAAATACCCGTACGTTATCCAAATAATTAATACGACTGCAAGTATGATTAAAAATGTTTTCATAGTATTACTTCATTAAAGTTAATTCTTAACACATGTGCCACCAGTATCAGGACGCGACACGACCAGCTGACACTGAAGCCCTGTCGCGCATACTGGCGCGTTCTTAATAAAGCCACCGCAGTGATCTCCAAGACCGACGACTTTCGACGTTATGCTTGTCGCAATCCGTAAGACAGAAAAGCCGTTTTGATTATTACCCTGAGCTCCATGCGACGCCGTATCCCCTATAAATAAATATAACGGCATGCCATTGTACGTTACTTGTATTCCACCGTCAGCACGATTTAGAGTTCCGGCTGTGCCAGTTATCCCCGCCTGAAGATTATGTAATGCTGATGCATCCATAATAAGATATGGAGGCCAGTTTTTAGCACACTTTCCGATACAGCCGGAGGTTCCTGGAGTGTCAGCGTTATAGGTATAAAGTGGCATACCATTGAAAGCGATTACATATGAGCTCGTCGCTGTTACCCCATCAATCCCGAGGAGCAGATTACCCGGTACATATTGTGTCCCTGTTGGTGTCGAAGTAACAACCGGAGCAGGCGCACTCGATGTCTGTCTACTAAAGATATGAGTAAGATAATACCCGCCGATTAAAAGTAACACTATGGCGACTACTATAAAAAATGTGTTTGATAATTTCATACCAGCAGTATATCATATTATGAATTTGCGCATGATTCAAAAAACATTTATTTTTCCCAGTATTGCGATGATGACTAGAGGTGTTAAATATTATTATTCTACCATTTCATTATTAAAGAAATTTAATATACTCACCATATCCAAACTTCTCCATGTCCTCCTTCGGAATAAACTTCAGAGCTGCCGAATTCATACAATATCTTTTGCCACCGCGATCTTGTGGACCGTCATCAAAGACGTGTCCCAAGTGTGAATCTGCGATACGTGAGCGAATTTCAGTGCGTGCACCAAACACTCCTCCAGTTTCTTTTTCAACAACCACCTGTGCAGAAATTGGTTTTACAAAAGAAGGCCAGCCGGTACCAGAGTCATATTTATCTTTTGAGAAAAAAAGTGGCTCTCCAGATACAATATCTACATACAATCCTGTCACAGTATTCTTGTCGTACTCATTAGAATATGGGCGTTCGGTACCCTCTTCCTGCGTAACTTGGTATTGAAGAGGGGTGAGTGTTTTGCGAAGTTCAGTCAGAGAAGGCTTTATAAAAGATTCTTTTTTGTATAGTGTTGATGTCACAGGTTTAATTTCCTTATTTACATTATTTTGTGCGAGTTCAATTTTTTTATCCTGAAAAGGCGAACTAGTCTTCGTAGTATTTATTACACCGACGCTTATCAATACGACAGCGACAACAACAATTAATTTCTTTTTAAATGTCATGCTTTTAAATAACTATCAAAATATATGGCATGGCAGGTATACCCTCCAGGATTATTCTGTAGATAATCTTGATGATAACCCTCGGCAGGATAAAATTTTGTGAGAGGCTCAAGCTTTGTCACTACGGGATTTTCCCATCTCTTTGAATTGTTCACAATATCTATAAAATTTAGAGCTTCGGTTCTCTCTTCTTCATTTTCATAAAAGATAGCTGAGCGGTAAGACGTGCCCCTATCACCACCTTGTTGATTCAAAGTAGTAGGGTTATGGATTTGAAAAAAGAAATCGAGCAGATTCTTGTAGGAAGTTTTTGTACAATCATATTCAATCTCTACTGATTCCGCGTGACCCTGATGGTTTTCATAAGTTGGATTATCAACACTTCCACCAGTATATCCAACTGTTGTGTTTGTAACTCCTGGTTGTTTTCTTATTAACTCTTCTAACCCCCAAAAACAACCACCAGCTAGTACTATTTTTTTAATCATATTTATATTATTTTTAATAATCATAATCTACATGTAAAGTATACTTTACATGAGTCTTTTAGGCAACATCCCAACCTGACTACCGATACCCCACCCTCTAGCACCTGGTGGCATGTCGGACTAGGCCTTTATGTATGATTACAGACATTATTTGACACTCATTTTCTTAACTACATATTCGAACACTCGTTCTTGCACAAACTTTTTAAGCTCGGGACTTTGATCCAGTTTCTGATACAGACTGAAATGATTATCGAGTACACCAATAAGCTCATCTTGAAAAAGCTGATCAAATTTTAGCTTAGCCGCATCTTTACTGTTATTTTTTACAGAACCAAGAAGCACCTCACTTTCTAGCAAGCGCTTGCTCAAATCATTGAGAATAACTCTGTCAGCAGTGTTGAAGTCGGTACCGTATCGTTCATTCACTTCTTTAATGATTTTGGATAGCGCGTCTTTCTCGTCTTCGGCAACACCTTTTTCACCGCCACCACCCATAGGATCAATAACCCCTTCAGTATTTTCCAACTGCACATGAGTCATGCCTTTCTTCTCAATTCGATATGTCTCCATGTCGATTGCTTCAAGCACTTCGTAAGGAAGTGGGTTCTCTCTCTTGGGTAACTTTCTGATCAGATATTTTAAGAATATAAACAACTTCTCAAGCTGGGGATCTTCGAAAGTTACGATCTGGGAAATGAACGCATATTTTTTCAGATAATCAAACACTGTGGTTTTGAAACTTTCCATTTCTTCGGAAGTCAAGTTCTCTTCGTTAATTCGAAGTACTACACCATCGATAATATGATTGAGCTTGTCCGGAGTCGCTTTTGCATACAGTTCGTCAACAAATCCATTGACTTCAAAGTCGGTAAAGAATTTGAATCCACGCACTTCACGCTCAAGATCATGCAAAATATTTGGATTAGTAGCTTCCGATAGGACTGTCGTCGTGTAGTAAGGTTGGAATGATTCTTTTATCTCATCAGTTTGATTTACGAAGTCGAGGACAAACGTGTCATCTTTACCGTACGTTGTTCTATTGAGACGCGATAG
>JBBQLO010000021.1:0-12091 GCA_038327915.1 Parcubacteria group bacterium
AGAGTTCCAAGAAAAAATTGAAATCATGAACAACAAATACAAAAAATCACTCCGGTACAGGAGTGCGAATGAAGTGAGTAAAGAGTATGGTATACTGAAAGATTAACAGCTGGAGTTGCACTTCACCCCAGAATTTACAAATTCTCCTAGTATTTATTATATACTAGTTAAATCTTTTTGTCAAGTAGATTTGAATGCTATTTTTCCTGTATGATTCTGATATTCCCTTTAAGAATAGAAAAATAACTTTTTACACCCATGAACTTACTCAAAGATATTGCCCCCGGTACATCCGAAGAGATGAATGTAATCGTAGAAATTAACAAAGGCTCGAAAAATAAATATGAAATAGATAAAGAATCGGGACTTATTGCCCTCGACCGTGTGTATCATACGTCTCAAGATACGCCGTTTGACTACGGTTTTGTTCCGCAGACTCTGTGGGAAGACGGAGATGCGCTTGATGTTGTACTTTTGACCACAAACCCTCTCTTTCCTGGGCTTTTAGTTAAGAGCCGACCAGTCGGGCTCGTACGGATGACTGATTCTGGGGAAAATGATGTTAAGGTTATTGCTGTACCAGTTTCTGATCCTCGTTGGGATGGTGTTAAAGATTTGAAAGACATTAATCCTCATACACTGAAAGAAATGGAACATTATTTCCTAACCTATAAACAGATTCAAAAGAAAGAAGTTACCATTGATGGTTTTGGCGACAAGGCTGAAGCAGTTGCGGCATTTGAAAAATCTAAGGGAATGTATCAGAAAAAATAATAGTGTATACTTGAGTTATTATTATATAACTCCAATATTATGGACACACCTTCTCCGCAGACGAGTTCACAATTCACAAGAGAAAATAGATCATCCGCTGGTTCGGTCGTGGGCACCGTTATTATCCTTGCCTTGATCATTCTAGGTGCGCTCTATTTTTGGGGTAAAAGACTTGAGGAGGCTCGGCGTGTCCAAAATATACAAAATTTTTCTAACACTTCAGCTGTTTCTGTGGATGTACATGTTGGCCATTAGATCTTATTTCGAGCAGTGCCCGTCCTTTGTTTTTTCCGTGTTATTTTTTCATCTTTTTTCTTGCAAAAATATTTTCTTCGCTATACACTACAAAAATGAAAAAAACAGACGATACAAAAGAGCCTACTCATGGATATGCTGGCATAGTCCTCAATTCCCTACCAGAACGTGAGCTTGAAATTATTGGTGAAATTACTGCGGAGAAAATGTCTCTTGTGCGGGAAAAAGCATTGAAAAAAATTAAAGAGGATATGGAGCTTCCTGGTTTTCGTAAAGGTAATGCTCCAGATGCACTCGTAATACAAAAAGTTGGTGAAATGAGACTGCTCGAAGAAGCAGCAGAGATGGCTTTGTCTGAGGAATATCCGCGCATTTTGGTGGCACACAATGTTGAAGCTATTGGGCGGCCAGATATATCTATTACTAAAATGGCATCGGGAAATGCTCTTGGATTTAAAATAAAGACAGCTCTCACGCCACACATACAGTTGGCAGACTACAAAGAAACTGCAAAAAAAATTGTGGAAGCAGAAAGCAAAAAAGAAACATCAGTGCCAGAAATAACGGAGGCTGAAGTTGATGATGTTATTAAAACCATTCGAGAAAATATTGCACATCAAAAAGTACATTCTGACAGTGAACACGTCGCTGATATACCGCGTGACCAACACTCTCATCGAGAGATAATAGCTGCAGATTTACCCGAAATAAATGACGAATTTGCAAAAATGATTGGTGGATTTGAAAATGTTGCAGACATGCGTGAAAAAATAAGGGAAAATATTCTCATGGAGAAAGAAATAAAAGAAAAAGATAAAAAACGAACTCACATTCTCGAGGCAATTATGGAAAAATCAGAAATTGAATTACCAAAAATTATTATCGAGGGTGAAACAGAAAAAATGCTCGCACAATTTAAAGATGATATTGCCAAAGCAGGAGTTGTGTATGCAGAATATTTAGCTCATATTAAAAAAACAGAAGTAGATCTGAAGTTGGAATGGAAAGTGACCGCAGTAAAGCGGGCAAAATCACAAGTTATTCTCAACACTATCGCTCGTGATGAAGCAATTACTCCAACTGAGGAAGAAATCAAAAAAGAAATGACTCATATTCTTCAAAACTATCCAGACAGCGACCGTTTTCGAGTCCGTATGTATGTGGAAACTTTTATGACAAACGAAATGGTTTTTCAGTTTTTGGAAAAACAATAATAGACCTTGAATTTTCATATAATGGATGCGTCATACGATAAATCAAAAATTGGAAAATCTATCTCACGCGGTACAGATCGTGCTGTATACATGTATGACACTGATCAGGTTATTAAGTTTTCGACCCTCTCATTGTTACTTGGGAAAAAAATTCATAGAAAAATGATGAGAGATTATTCAATTTCTCTCCGATATTTCGGAAAATATATTGTTGAAACAAAAGATGTGAGCGGAGATGTGGAAAGGCAATATGTTGAAATACAAAAATACATCAATGGCGTTCCTTTTAATAAGACACATGCTCGAGATACATTACTTTTTTCTCAACTTCAAGAAATTATACAATGTATGAATGCAATGGTCGGTGATGGATATGCGCCGATAGACCTTATCGGCCACGGTTCTCTCACTGGCAGGTGTTTGAGTAATGTATTTGTAGGTGAAAACGGTAAATTACAGATCATTGACGTTACCCTACTCGAAGGTCGTTCTGTCGGTAGCATTGGTCTGTGCACTATTCCTATTTTTTATCTTTTAAAAAAATATCAAAATTTTATTTTAGATTATTTTTGGAAACAGCGAGATTTAATTTTTTAATTACTATGGTATTCATTGAGTTTTTTTTGTTATCATTTTAGAATGAAAAAACAAAATACATGTACTTGTATTAAATGCATCACTCAAGCACGAAGGAGAGACATCAAGCACCCAAGAAGTTGTTGATGTTGTGGTGAAACACATGAAAGAACACGCCGATATTTCTACTGACATTGTTCGTTTGTCCAGTAAAGATATTCCCGTTGGTCCTGAGTATAAAGAAAGTTAGAACGATGAATGGCCTGAAATTGTTGAGAAAATTAAACGTGCAGATATTGTGCTTTTTGCAACCCCTATTTGGTGGGGTGGACGATCAAGTTTAATGCAACGAGTAATCGAACGTATGGATGCGTTTGACGAAGGCACGGTTCCTGGTGGACGTGACATATTGCTCGGCAAAGTCGCAGGTATTGTTTTATTACTGGTAGCGAAGACGGCGCGCAGGCAGTGCTCGCAGGACTGATGGGCGTACTTACATTTTTAAACTTTACGTTACCGCCACAGTGCTGCACTTATTGGGTAGGAGAAGTCGGTATGGATCCGAAGACAGACAGAGAACGTAGAAAGAAAAATAAAGCTGTCGATCACATGGCACAAAATACAGCTAGAAATTTGGTGCTTTATGTGTGCCTCTTAAAAAAAACCCTATCCCAAGAGCGAAATAGAGTGGAAAAAAGAGTAACTTAAAACTATTCCGAATTATTGTTGCTGAAAGATTTTATAGGAGTAATAAACTCAGAGTTGAGATTACAGCCGTCTCTGTTCGTAAAATTTGCGAGCCAAGGCTAATAATTTCTATGTTGTATAAGGCAAACAATTCTATTTCTTTTTCTGCCCACCCTCCTTCTGGTCCAATTAATACTGCAAGTGAGCTTGGAATTGCAGTTTGAATATATGACTGAAGCGAGTTTCCCTCAGGGTGCATGGCGATTTTGTTTTTGGGTAGCATTTTAGATTCAAAAAGTGTATTCATGCTTGCAAGAGGATGAATTACCGGAACTGTTCCCCTACCCGATTGTTCGGAGGCTTCAATGGATATTTTCACAAGTCGTTCATAATGTATTTTTTTCTTTTCGCTTCTGTCGGAAAGTATGGGAATAATTGTTGACACACCAAGCTCGGTTGCTTTTTCTACAACAAATTCAAAATTATCTTTTTTAATGAGAGATACACACAGTGTCAGGTTTCGTAAGGGCGAAAAAGTGGTGACATTTTTTTTTACTACTGAAACTGTTGCTCCCACATTTCGTAAAGAAGTAATAAGACAAAAGTAGTCAGTACCGAGACCGTCAAAAAGTACAACTTGACTTCCTACATTGTAACGAAAGACACTTTTCCATTGATGTACTAGATCTTGGTTAGTTATGTCGAATGTTTTAGATTGAATAGGTGTGGAAATATAAAATCGATGGAGTCTCATATTAAAATTGTAGCATATTTTATTTTTTCTGGTATACTCCCTTTATATTCAAGGTCAATTTTTATATAAAAAAACATGTTAATACCTACGGTTATAGAAAAATCACAGTTTGGTGAACGAGCATACGATATTTACTCGCGACTTTTGCGTGAAAATATTGTATTTCTAGCTGGCCCTATTGATGATGACACTGCAAATATTATTATTGCTCAACTGCTTTTTTTGCAATCAGAAGATTCAAAAAAAGACATTAGCTTGTATATAAACTCTCCAGGCGGATACATTCACTCAGGTATGGCTATTTTGGACACCATGAATCACATCAAAAACAATGTTTCAACAGTCTGTGTCGGTATAGCTGCTTCAATGGCTTCGGTCATACTCTCGGCTGGAGAAAAAGGTAAGCGTTTTATTTTACCTAATGCAGAAGTAATGATACATCAGCCTCATGGAGGGGCGGAAGGACAAGCCTCTGACATAGAAATAAGTGCACGCCATATTCTTAAATCTCGTGAGATATTGAATAAAATACTTGCAAAAAATACAGGGCAACTTCTTTCCAAAATCGAAAAAGACGTCGATCGCGACTTCTTTATGTCTGCAGAAGAAGCTAAAAAGTATGGAATAATAGACAAAATTCTTTAGGTTTTATAACCCGGGAATACTTACCTGTTATTCACTTATTCTTGCTACTTCTCACTATTTTATGTATAGTAGGTATATTATTGATTTTAATTTAAATGCGCGCCTTCTTTAGTTCTGGCTTTATTTTTTCTGAAATTTCCACATTCAAACCACGCCATACCGAAATTATTTTCCGAAATAGATGCACCTTACATATACACGTAACTCAGAGATAAAATAAGAAATATACCTAATAGTATAGAAAAAAACTAAACTCGACGCTCGTTTTCCACATATATGTCATTAAAAATAGTTCTCGTACTGCTCATGGGAGCATCGGGAATCAGCATCGTATTGGGCTATTATTTAAGGCTAATTATTTCTCTTGGAAAAAAGGGCTCAATGGAGCTCGATTTGAAGCAGATGGAGCTCGCCGCTCGAGATAGGGAAAAGTCAATTATTGATGAAGCAGAGAAGAAAGCGGGAGTAATTCTCACGGATGCTCGCCGTGAATCTCGGGAGAAAGAAGAAAAGTATAAGAAAACTGAAGAGCGTCTCATAAAAAAAGAAGAGCTTTTGGACCACAGACAGACGGATATCGATCGTGAGGTAGAAGAAATAAAGAAGAGAATAGAAGAAATCAAAACTATTCGTGAACACGCCGAGAAAATAGAGTTACAGAAGAAAAATGAATTAGAAAAGGTTGCTAAATTAAGCAAAGAAGAGGCAAAAGGACAAATTATTGCTCAAGTAGAGAAAGACAATGAGGAAGATATTTTGGCTCGAATGCATAAATTAGAGCTTACGGGCGAAGAAAAGCTCGAAGAAAAAGCCAAGTCTATTCTAGCAACCTCAATCCAACGTTTAGCTAACGCAGTTTCTTCTGAAATGCTTACCACGCACGTTGCTATTGCCAGTGATGAAATAAAAGGCAAGATTATTGGAAAAGAAGGTAGAAATATAAAAGCTTTTGAACGTGTTACAGGCGTTGAGGTGATTGTAGATGATACTCCGGGTTCTATCACTATTTCTTCTTTTGACCCCGTCCGTCGACAAGTAGCTAAATTTGCTTTAGAAAAACTGATAGCAGATGGTCGTATTCAACCGGCAAAGATAGAGGAAATTGTAGAAAAATCAAAGGAAGAAATAAATAAAATTATAAAAGAAAAGGGTGAAGCAGCGGTGTACGAAACAGGGGTATTGGGACTTGATCCTCGCATCGTTACTATTCTCGGACGACTTCATTTTCGTACAAGTTATGGTCAAAATGTTCTCGCCCACTCAGTAGAAATGACGCACCTTGCTGGTATGATAGCCGAAGAGATTGGAGCCAATGTGGCGGTGGCGAAAGCCGGGGCACTCGTCCATGATATTGGTAAGGCGCTTGACCATGAAGTTGCTGGGTCGCATGTGGAAATTGGACGGAGAATTTTACAAAAATTCGGTGCAGACGAGGCGATTATCAAAGCGATGCAGGCTCATCATGAGGAGTATCCATACGAAACGCTGGAATCCAGGATCGTTCAGACAGCTGATGCTATTTCTGGTAGTCGCCCTGGAGCACGTTCTGACAGTATTGAAAATTATCTTAAGCGTCTTGGTGATTTGGAGGCGGTCGCAACCTCATTTGGCGGAGTTGAGAAAGCGTATGCTCTTCAGGCAGGCCGTGAAATCCGTATTTTTGTCACTCCTGCAGAGGTGACTGACCTAGAAGCTCGTAAAATGGCCCGGGATATAGCTGTACGGATAGAGCAAGAGCTGAAATATCCAGGGGAAATCAAGGTGAATGTAATCCGCGAGTCTCGCACTGTCGAGTTTGCTCGCTAGTAATCAAAAAATCAAAAAATAATTATATTGTAAGGTCAAGTGTTGCACTCTAAAAACGCTGCTATATAATGGGAGGATAGGATACGTGGTCGATTTGGTAAATTAAAATAATCAACAAACTTATAGACTTTCATTTTTATTTATTCACTAACATACATACATTATGAATAAAGCATCTATTGTGGACTCAGTCCATGAAAAACTCGGTGGTACAAAAGTTCAGGCAGAAGAAGTGGTGGACATGATAATTGATTCAATCATTACTACTCTTAAAAAAGGTGGCGAAGTTTCTATTGCAGGACTTGGTATTTTTTCGACAAAAAATCGAGCAGCCCGCCAAGCACGTAATCCTCGGACAGGTGAAGCTATCTCGGTTCCAGCCATGAAAGTACCAAAGTTTCGCGCCGCAAAAGGTTTGAAAGACGCGGTTAAATAATTTGTTTTTCAAAAAAAAAACAAAAAAACACCTTTAGGTGTTTTTTTGTTTATGTCAATACAATAAACTTGAAAAAAGCTTTGTAAGTCCAGTATTTCTAAAATCCATCTTTTATACAATAATTACTCCCCCCAAAATTATAGACAGAGCCAGCATAGTACCAGCCCGAAACATTTTTTTCCAAGCCACATACTACGATTTTTCTCCCACCAGAATAACTGTCGGAATAGGCCGAAATAGCGTATCCTGAACTGTCTGATGTCCATCCTCCACATCCACTCGAACAATACGTGAATCCTATATCAGAAATATCTGGAAGTTTGGTCGTTGAACCCGCACACACAGCGGAACCAGCAACAGCGGTGGTGTCCAAGGTTGTTCTTTGATCAAAGCAAAGATACGCAGCTTGATTTAAAGCAATCATTGTTTGAGTTATTTTAGCTAATTTTCCTTTTGTCCGAGCACTATTAAGGTTCGCAAGGACAACTGATGAAAGGAGCCCAATAATTGAAATGACCACCAGAAGTTCTATTAATGTAAACCCGTGACTATTTTCTCTGACTTTTTTCATTTATTTTCATTTATATACACTGTTTTGTTGCATCTTTTGCATAGCGTTTTTATCGATAGGAATAGGTTTGCCAGATGATTCTGAAGAACGGGTAAGAACAAAAATAGACATAGCGAGAGATATAAGTCCAATACTGATGAGTGTCACATTCACATATTGTTCTGGTACGCCTAATTTTTCTACAAATCTAACTATCACAGATTTTATTTCTGTGTATCTCGTTGATTTGTATGAATCAAGATT
Source organism: Parcubacteria group bacterium (assembly GCA_038327915.1). Classification (GTDB taxonomy): domain Bacteria; phylum Patescibacteriota; class Minisyncoccia; order Phycocordibacterales; family DATDWN01; genus CAIXDB01. Next base: position 7,962 of record JBBQLO010000021.1, read on the forward strand.
CTCTTCGTCAAATTCTACTTGGCCCATGTATTCAATGATATACTTTTTTTGTAGTACATGCAAAATCAAATCTTTCGAGCAACAATAAGACCATAGACAAAACTACCAGAGGCAAAACCGTTTTTCATAGCTTGGAAGGACTGAATAAAATTTACAAATTCCTTACTATTTTTTAAAGCAAGTTTCCACAATGCTTTGTTGCTAATGATTTCGAGAGATATGTCCCACGTTTTAGACGTCTCTTTGCTTATATCTTCAAAAGAGACAATTTCAAGCCCATTTGATTTTAGTATGGACATGTAGTTGTTCATTGTATGTAGTTCAACGAGCATACCTTTTTCAATGGGCATAATATGTTTTTTATATTCTTCGACAGACAAGTTTTCTTTTTTAAACCAATCAATAAGTGCAACTGTCCCTTGAGGTTCTAAAAGTTGACAGGCTTTTTCAAAGAATTTTTCTTTATTTTTGTAATGTGATATTGACTCAATAGACCAAATAACATCAAATTGTACATTAAAATCTATTTCATCTGCGTCCATGCATAAAAATTGTGACTCAACATTCGCTTTTACTGCTGCTTTTTTTGCCATTTCGACTTGAACTTTCGATATGGTGATGCCTGTGGTTACAGCATCATAATTTTTTGCCAAATATATACTACTTGCACCAAACCCACACCCGACATCTAAGACCTTGCTTTCACGACTTATGTGAGCTGTCTCTGCAAGGTGTTTAGTTAGTGCAAGTTGAGCAACTTCTTTTGGTTCTTTACCAGTAATCCAATATCCATGATGCAAATGTTCACCCCATAATGCGTAGTAATAGGGGCTTAAAAAATCATAGTGTTCAATAATTTTTTCTTTGTTGTTGTAAGCTTTCATTTGTAAAGTATACACAAAAAAACTGACCACTCAAACAGAATCTAAAGATTATCTTATATTGTTTATTTTGTGCGGGATGGGAGAGTCGGACTCCCTACCACAGTTTGGAAAACTGTTGTTATACCGGTTAACTAATCCCGCTCATATACAGTGAATTCTTACTCATCGTAGCAAAATAGACTTGTTACTGCAACGAAATAATGTAGTATAGTTTATCATAATGGACCAATGATTGATTTTAAGAAAATACTGGTTACAAGTGCTCTTTTGGGACTAGCTATTTTTGTCTCTTTTTTTTACTCGCCTTTTTTTAAAATAGACAAGAAAAACCGCACACACAGTGGCCTTTCTCCATCTAATTTAGGAAAAAACACTGCATCTGTCATTCAAGCAGTATCTACACCGATTCATGATATTGCTACGACGACGAGTGAGCAAAAACACCCCCCCAAGCCTGTAAAAGCCATTCCGATTAAAATACAGAGTTTTATTTCTACGACTACTCCTGATACGTCCTCACAAAATATTTTCTCCAGCTCATCGTCCACATCATCAATTTTTAAACCGGCAGTAATCCCTTCCTCTGTTCCCGTTGATGTCTCACTCTTTAATGTTGAAGCACGACCTGCAGTGGTTAATATCCTGTGTACTGCAAAATCCGCAACTGGTTTGTCCCCTATTACGGGTAGTGGGGTAATTATCGATCCTCGAGGAATTGTGGTCACCAATGCACACATAGCAGAATTTCTCCTCATTAAGGATTTTATTCAACCAAATTTTGTCAGTTGTGTGGTGCGGACAAATAATTTTTATCACACTGAGTATTACGCTGAATTGGTATATATTTCACCAATGTGGGTATTAAATAATAAAGATTTATTAAAACAACAAAATCCTCAAGGTACTGGTGAAAATGATTTTGCTTTTTTAAGGATTACAGGCAGTGTCGACGCAACTTCGTTACCCACGGCATTTTCTTACATTGCTCCAAACGTACGAGAAGACATAATTCAGGATGAACCCGTGTTGCTTGTGTCGTACCCCGCGGGTTTTTTGGGTGGAGATATTATATTCCACGGGGTTGATGAAACAAGTGCCGTTACCACAGTACAAAAGCTATACACTTTTTCCACAAACACCATTGACCTTATTTCAGTTGCGGGTACCGTAGTGGGTCAAAAAGGATCTTCGGGAGGTGCTGTAATCGACAAAAATGACACACTCATTGGAGTCATTTCCACCGAGTCTGAAGCCAAAACTACTTCACAACGGGACTTACGAGCAATAACCTTGGGCCACATAAATAGAAGCTTGATAGACCATGAGCACAATTCCCTCTCTGCTTTTCTTTCTCAGGATTTAGCTGTATATGCACGAAATTTTCAGACCATGGTTGCTCCTGGTTTGTCTCAAATAATTGAAAACGAATTAAAAAAATAAAAAATTATCCTGCGAATTTTTTAGAATGTTCAGCACTTATTTGGACGAGCATATCAAAATTATCTTCCGATATTGCTTTGTTCGGTCTTTCTAAAGCACAGAGTATGCACATGTGTATGATAGTGTAGTCCCTATTTTTAATCTCAACTCTGACCGGCTCCATCATTCCCCCACAGGTTTCTTTTCTATCTCCTGGATTTTTGTCTACGTGTTTAGACCACAAGCATTGTGGACAGTGGTTGGTGTAACCATTTCCGACTACCGCGTAGTCGCATTTTTCACACACAAAATCTTCTTTAGTGCGTTTAAACATATAATAAATAATTGTCGGGGTGCCGAGAATCGAACTCGGTCCGCCTGATCCCAAATCAGGTATACTACCGGTATACTACACCCCGTTTATTTTATTTTGGAAAATACAAAGTAACTCTAGCATAGAAAAATATATTTACCAAAAACTGGTGAAATAAAGTGGGTGCCTCAGAGAATGATGTCTTCAAGGACAAAAACTCGTGAGAGTCTTTTATCCATATCGATATGGATAGTCATCACATCGAATTGCCACTCGACTTTGTCTGAGATGTCTTTCTCAAGTAAATAGGACTGAATTGTGCGTCCAAGTCGTTTGAGTTTCCATGGGTGCAAGTTATCTTCTACTCGATATTGGTCAGATGTTTCATGAATAACCTTCTTGTTCACCGATTCTAGACTGCGAGAGATACTTTTTACTTCAACAAAATGTATTTTTTTATGTTTTGTAACAACAATGTCGATTTCTCCCCATTTCTTTAAATAATTTCTATCTGTTACTATGTAACCCAACTTTTGAAGGTATTTACAAGCACAATCCTCCCCTATTTGACCTACTTTCTGTTTCTCTGTCGGTTCTTTTATAAATTTTTTGTTATACATGAAACTGTGTGTCTTAAACATACAGTCATTATATAAGTTTATTTTGTTTGTTTCATATGTAACTTTAATTCCATTTCACGTGAAACATATGCAATTTTGTAATAAAAACAGACATTTTAGGGACATGTCTCTGTGATAAAGTTGTTGTTTGTAGGCTTAAAATGTAAATAGACATCAATAGTATTTAATTTTTTGGTTTTCTCAAAGACTGTCTTTAATACACATATCCCCAGACTTATCCCCAATTATACACATTTATAAAACTCAATAATATGTTTTACATATTTTCTAGAGTAGCGTAGTATTATCTTCATGCACCCGTAGCTCAACGGATAGAGTACCGGTCTTCGGAACCGTGGATGTGGGTTCGATTCCTGCCGGGCGCACATGAGAAAAAAATATGAATTTATTCATATTTTTCGATACATGTACATGATCTAAAAATCACTATATATGTCCCCATTATCCATACCCACCGAAGTTTCACATGTAACAACAACACTCGAAAAGGCTAATTTTGAGGCTTTTCTGGTGGGTGGGTGCGTTCGTGACCTTATTCTCAATAGGGAACCAAAAGACTGGGATGTAACCACAAATGCTACACCAGAGCAAATTATTGCCGTATTCCCTCATACTTTTTATGAAAATACATTTGGAACTGTTGGTGTAGTCAATGAGGAAAACACGAATGAAACCTTAAAGACAGTAGAGGTTACACCGTACCGACTAGAATCGGAATATTCTGACAATCGTCATCCAGACAAAGTATCATTTAGTCAAAAGATTGAGGATGATTTGCAAAGACGAGATTTCACAATGAACTCCCTAGCATATTCTGTATCACAGGAGAAATTGATTGACCTTTACAATGGCCAGCAAGATATAAAGAATAAA
>JBBQLO010000022.1:0-12041 GCA_038327915.1 Parcubacteria group bacterium
AGAAAAACTAAGAGCAGAACATATGACACTCAATCCAAAAACTCTTCTCTCGAAGATTGAGAAAATGCGAAACAAGCTATATGATGTTCAAAGGAAACACGGAGGACCTCAGATTTAACAGAAAACTATTCAGGAGAGTTGTGTAACAGTTAATTATGGCCTATTGCGTTAATCCTCATTTCTTCCTTTTTCTTTTGATTCCCCCCTCTCTTTTGATTTTTTCTTACTTTTCCATGAAGAACTTCCAAAAGAAAAGGGAAGAAAAGAAGGAAGAGAGAAAGAATTTCTAAGAGACCTAACTTGATCAACAATGCCCTCTCCTTCTTCTTTTACTTTTGTCGACAGACTTTTGATATCACGCAGAATACGAATAATATATAATGCGATAATAGAAAAACCAATACCCAAAAGTGCTACCACCACAGTTGTCACTACAAAAAAAATGTCTGATTTAAGTATGTCGTGCATAAAATAATAATATACTATTGTAGTTTTTTTTCCAACTATTTTTTAAGAATCGTTAAGTAAAAATGAACAAACTTGATCAAGCTCTACAGGCACTAATTGCATTTAACCAAGCAATGCCCGACAGGCTTTCAGATAAAGAAATTGCGGTCGTTTTGGAAAGGTTAGGCTCAATCTCAAACTCCAAGAGCCTTCAAAATATTCTTCAGTTTTGCTCCAGCTACATTGACGACCGAATCCCCCCCACCATAATATAAGTAGACCATTCCTTTCTCTGTGACTGCTCCACACGGGAAGACTACTTTATTTACCTGTCCTTGAATTTCATATAGTTCTTCTGGCTCGAAAATATAGTCTGTTGTCCGTGAGATAACTTGTGTTGGATTCTTGAGATCAAGAAGGGCCGCCCCGACTCGGTAGGTACCGTCATCAGAAATACCGTGGTAAATAAGCAACCAACCCTTTTTAGTTTTTATTGGAGGTGGGCCAAGACCCACTTTTTGCGAGTCCCACATGCCAGGACGAGGCAAGAGAATAGGAATATTTTTAAAACAACTTCGTTCAGGAAATGTAGGCGAGGATCCCCAATCTCCACAGATGACATGATTCACACGATGAAAAAGAAAAAAACTGTTTCTGCCTTTTTGTTTTATTTTTTCTGGTAACACGCAAGCATCTTTATCGTCCATTGAATCACTCGTATTTGTTACCATAATCGCCTTGTTCCAGTTCCAATCTTTTGTTATTTTTTTTGTAATTTTATCCACGACACCTTTCAACAAAAAATCTTTTTCAGAAATAGAAATCATCGCAGCATCCGGAGGATTGACTCCATTGTAAGCGGTGTAGTAAATATATATTTGTTTATCAATTTGAACTATTCTCGGATCTTCGCACCCTGAATTTCCGCCCGGAATTTTCTTTATTTCAAAATCTTCTTTTGGAATATATATTGGATCTTCAGCTCTATAATCTATATGTATACCGTCCCGGCTTTCTGCATATCCAATAACTGACGTGTTGTCCTCACTCATTGCTCGATATAGTATGTATGTGGTCTCCCCTATACGGAGTGCCGCGGGATTAAAAACGGCCTTGGATTCCCATGTGTTTTTTACCCGAGGTACCAAAATAGGTTTTTTCGATAGCCTCATAAAAGCAGCGCTCTGCTCCAGCCCTAGGCGTTGCCTAGGGCTGGGTACAACAAACTTCATTGATGTAAGAAGACCTGAGAGAGAAACAGTGGCAACTGCACAGGTAGTATCTGTCGCACCGTAATATACAGAAAGAGTATCGCCCTTGATTAAAGCCCCGCTCGGAAAAATAATATTGGGCTGCTGTCCGTATTTTTCATATGATTCTTCGGGAACGAGGAGTGGAGTGTTTGTCATACTTATTACTTTTTTGGGATTTTTGAGGTCCAAGAGTACCGCTTCAATGGCAAACACTCTGTCTGGAGCGGCATGACGTTTAATTCTACACGACAGAAACAACCAACCTTCTTTTGTTTTCAGTGGTCCGCTACCAATTTCAATGCGGTCAGCATCATTACCTCTGATGAAAATATGATCATCTAGTTTTTCATACCATTTCTTCCAATATGTCTCATCCCACATGTCTTCTATTTTATTAAATGTTGCAAGTGTAATATGTGAAGGGAGAATATCCGAATTTACAGTAAGCATCGCAACATACTTACCACCTATTTTTTCAGGAAAAAGTGACATCGCTTTCGCGTTAAAAGGCGTAACCAAATGTCTCTCTGAAATTGTCTTCATGTCTTTACTTATCGCAAGACCAACTTTTATTCCGCCCGGCGTATTCAATGGATACGCAGAAAGCGCAGTGTAGAAAATAAAATACCTGCCATCTATTTTTGTCACCCGAGGATCTTCACACCCATACCGCTCCCAACTTTCCTCTGGCGCAATAAACTGTTCACGCCCTCCTACCGTGTATCCACCATTTTTTTCCTGAGAGATTTCTGCCTTACCAATACTGGACATCGAAAAATGTCCCCCTTCAAATGCTTCTGGCTCTGACTGTGCCCGATACAAAATAATCGTTTTTCCACCATGCCTTATTGGATTTGGGTTGAATGTTGCATACGATTCAAATGAATCGTTATGATCTGGAGAAAGTATTGGGTTATGTGGTGAGCGTGTGACGGTGAACATAATAATGTGTAATTAGTGAGGCAAAAGTGATTGTATTTTCTCGGCATCTAGATCATATATGCGGACAAATGAATCATCAACATGGGCATACGAAATTCCCTTGCCGAGTTCTGTTTCAACAAATTGACTTGCAAAAGTAATGGTACGAGCTTTACTGTCGCGAATTAGAGGTTCTTCGGAAACCCACTCAATTTTTCCTTCTTCAAAATCATAGATAAAAAGTCCGATAGAAAACGTCCCATGCAAGGTTTTTCCATCTACTTTTTTATTTGCTTCACGCCCATTAATTATGCCGAGCATCTTCCTTTCGCCAAGATCAATAAAACTTTTTGGTAAAAAAGGTCCTGGCGAAGCATGACCAGCAATCCATGAAATATCATGTTCTTTTGGATGAAAGACAAATTTTCCGAATTCCCAGTCCTTACCCATATTTCTTGCTATAGCGATCCTGACAACAGAATAACTCACATGATTTTCTTGCTTACTCCATTCAATAAGATTGTATCGAAACCCTTTCTTATTAAGTGGTGCGATCGATAATTCTTTTGCGCCGTCTCCATTTTTGTCGGTCACAAGAACCGGCTCAGTCATTTCAAAAGAGTGTAGATCTTTTCCAACAGCATGACCCAAATAGATACTATTTTTTTTTCTTTCAGGATGTACAAAAGGCAGCGTAAAATAAAGATGTATTAATTGCGAATCTTCTTCAAAAAAAATGTCCGGGTCTTCGAGACCGAGATAATCAACAAATCCCTCTTGATTTTTTAATTTTTCAATTACTTCAGTTTCATTTTTTATGTTTAGTATTTCTCCAATTACAAAATGTCCAGGCAAATCTGCCTTCAACGTATGTAATTCACTCCTATCAGTGAACCCACTAATTGCAACGTCACCATCTCGACGTGTAATACAACGAATAACTCCTCCGACATAATCAGTAGTCGGATTTAAAGCAACAGCCATGACATGTTTAAAGTTTTCATTCGCTTCCACAGCCCTACCTTCATGTTCAAAATAATTTTTTTGTTTTTTTATTGCGTTTATCATAATTTCTCATGTGTATTTTTCAATGTATACGATTCGGTACTACCCGTCTTTACATACTCCAAAAATTCTTTGAGCGGCGCTGTTGCGACACACACCACTTTGTCTCCCCCACCATAATAAATGTACAAATCTTCTCCACGAATAACTGCTCCGGAGACATAGACGACACCTGGCTTGCCATCATTTTCGTAGTTCATGTCTGGAGAAAGAATTGGGTGTGCAGTACGATACAAAATTTTTGTTGGATCATGAGAATCAAGAATCATTGCTCCGAGTTTGTATTTATGCGGATCACGTTTGTCCATAGCATGATAAAAAAGAAGCCAGCCTGCTTTCGTCCGAAGAGGTGGAGGTCCAGCTCCCCTCATCCAATTATCCCAGAAACCTTCACGTCCCCCTTTTGGATTTTGACTTTGTATATATGTCGTACCGACAAAATTGTCCAAACTATCAACATATTCAACTAAAATTTCTGGAGCAATACTGTGGAGTATGGCATACTTACCTTGTATTTTTTCAGGAAACAATACCCAGTTTTTATTAACCTGATCAGGTGCAGAAATAAGCACGGGGGCTTTCCATTTCCATTTCCCCGATAGAAAATCATTAACAGAAATAGAAGTAAGTGCAATACGAACGGAATTCCACCCTTCAAATGCGACATACGTCATATATAATCGCCTACCAATGCGCACCACTCTCGGATCTTCTGCTCCACCCCACCCACCACCAGACGGATGTGCTACTAAGTCATAAACAGGAAGACCGGCATGAGCTTCTCCCACGGGAAGTCCAAAGCCACGAGAAGGTTCGTATACAGGAAAAGGAGAACGAACATCAAAATGAATACCGTCACCACTGCGTGCATAACCCACACGAGAGATACCATCGTGCCCCATAGCACGGTATAAAAGATGCACCGCTCCAGTATCGTCTATAAAAGCTGCTGGATTAAAAACAGCTTCATTCTCCCAAGTATGTGTCTCGCTTCTGCGCGGAGAAATAATCGGATTTTTAAAAGATCTGGTAAAAATATGATGGGTGGGGGTAGGAAGTGTCGCGCCAAATGTTTCGATTGATTCGACAAAAATAGTGTCTACTCCATTGTACCAATACAGTCGTACTGTATTTTTAAAACAAATCATGCCCAACGATCGAAAACCAGAAGAAGGTATAAAATGTGTGGAAAAAACTTCTTGGAACAATGGGTCTGGCGAACGCCATAAAACTTTTTGTGGATGTCGGCGATCAAGCAGTAATACTCCGGCCTGTACAAGAATCTCTCCGTCTCGTCTCACTGATGCGTCATATGAAAGCAGTATCCCCGATGATACATGCGCACCGTCAATAAGTTTCATCTCATCCATATCAAAGTGAGAAGCACGGGATGTAGCAAGTAATACATTCCTTTTTGGAATATATCCAAATCGTGGTGAAAGAGAACTACGAAGAAAAAGACCATCTCTGTATGAGACGTACCTATCAAGTTCGGGATCGTACATTAGTACTGTTTTTCTATTATCTACTTGTCCTTCTATTTTTTCTTCTGTTTTAACTTTCCACTCGTACAAATCCTTTGAGTGTGCCATAATATTCATTTTTAAAGTTTTTGTCTGCTTTTTTTCTTTAGACAATTCTATCCGAACATACGTCAGAACATAACCCTGCGGGATCATTGAAAAAGAAAAACCACTGCATGAGGACATCTCTTCATTTTTTCCGTCTTTACAAATAAGATTAACCGGATGAGGATCTTCTACAAAATGAAAACCGTCATCACCCCATTTATATTTGATACAATATTTGAGTCCTCCTGAACCTTTTGATTCCTTACGGGAAGTCATCATGCCCACAATTCTCATACTCTCTTTTTCCAGTGAAAAAATACAAAGCGGAGTACTAGACACGTCTGTAAGTGTTGGTACAATTTTTTTCATCTAGGTTCTATTATATTTATCTTCCACACGAACAATATCTTTTTCATCAAAGTTTCCTGTTGAAATTTCCAAGACTACAACATCATCTACACGTGCAAAAATCCTATGCAACGTTTCCGGAGGAATAGTAAACTCATCTCCAATTTTTGGATGGCACACAGTTTCACCGACAATTACTTCCGGATTACCCGAAATAATTTTCCAAAATTCTTCTCGATTTTTGTGGTATTGCAGACTAAATTCTTCACCATGAGTAATATATAGAAATTTGACAGTCGATGGTTCATTATCGGTGAAACGAGTAAACGAGCCCCACGGTTTTTGTGTGCTAAAAACTTTCATATTTGCATACATTTTATCACATTCAAAGGTGACACCCGCAATTAAAGGTGTGCATAACTTTTCATAATACTGTTAATAATTTTTTGACTTTCGTCTGGTCCTGACACCTGGATACATTCCACCCCGGACTCTTTTGCTTTTTCATCGTTGCCACCAGGGTAAAGTGCGTCACCTAAAAAAATAATCTCACGTGTGCCTAGATGCAGCATTTCCTTTATTTTTTCAATAGCATAGGCTTTGTTAATTCCTCTCTGAGTGATGTCAATCGTTGTCATTCCTCCGATAGCAATCTCAAATTCTGGAATAGTTTTTTGTAAAAATTCTATGATTTTTCTACGCTTTTTCTGATCAGGATCGAAAATAGATTTGATTTCAATAGGCGCATCTTGTCCGCAACCAGAAAAAGTAATCTGTGTGCTGCGATCTTCAAAAATTGGTCCGTACGAAACGGGCAACATAATGCCGGAGAGCGAAATAGCATGATGTAATGCGTCAAGAATATTTTTCTTCTCGTCTCTTGTTAGTAAGATCTCATATATATTTTGCCACACACCATCAATATATCGATAGCATTTTGCACCACTCGTCGGAAACAAAAGCAGACGAGAAAGGACTTCATTGTCTCCCTGCAGTGCAAAAAGTATGTGAGAAAGAAATTGTTTCTGAAACTGAAACCAATCTCCGCCTGAAATAACAGCGAAATACTTATTTTTTAAATAACAACTGATGGTCAATGCCATACTTTCGCCAAGAGCGGATTTACTTTCTGCCAACGTGCCGTCCAAATCACACACAATAATCTGTACATCTTTCAGAATCATTTCTGTTCTAGTTTAGTCAATATGTGCATTATCATATCATTTTGATTTTCTAAATGAGTCAAAATAGTTTCTATTTCCGTTTCAGCTTTAGTATTAACCTCGAAGTCCGCTTCGGCACGGGCTTCAGCATGACGACCCTGCAGGTTTTGACCAATCATGATAAGAGGCATGAGAAAAATCTGAATCATGTTAGAGATAAAAAGCCACAATACAAATGATGGGTATGGATCAAATTTTAATGCCGACGGTGCGATGATATTCCACAACAACCACACGACTGTCCAGAAAAAAATAATAAGGAAAAACCCCATTGTACCTACATGGTCTGTAATCCATATAGCAACTCGCTCCAAGCCACTGAGATGCTCTTTGTGCTCTACATTCACATTACGAAGCGGGGTTTGTAATTTCTTAATCTGTTCCAAAGAAAGTGGTGCGTGTGTCATGACTGTATTGTATCAATACTTCAATTGCAAGACCACCGAGACCTGTGTATACAAAATTTTCTAAGTAAAAGACTCAAGTTATTGGTAGTAAAAAACCCGTCAAAATATTCGATTGACGGGTTGTACTTGAATGTTTAAGCAATAGGGTTACGACCCTGAATGATTCGGATAAGAAACACAATAACAGCGATGACCAAAAGAATATGTATGAACCATCCGATTGAATATACTCCGACTACTCCGAGAAGCCATAAAATGAGAAGAATAATTGCAATTGTAATAAGCATAGAATTAAGTTAATTTGTAATTTCCCAAACCTTATTATGACAAAACTTTAATGAAAGAAAAGTGAAGGCGTCTAAATTTATAAATAATCCAAAAATAAATGGCTGACGCAGTTTTTGCGTCAGCCATTAAATTACACACTACTGCTTTAAGATTCGAATATCACTTGAAAAGTTTTGCAAACTTATCATGCAACATTTTGTAATTAAAACCCTCTACTTTTTCCTGCAATCTTCCATGTGTGGCCTTATCATACTTTGGTGTATTTTTTAATTGAACAAAACACACCGCAGAATATCTTCCCTCTTTTGCAGTAACTCCATTGGCCACTACTCGGTGACAAAGCGCTTTCAATTCTCCACCTGACCTCAACTGCATTTGCATGGAAGGAATAATAACCGTCTGGCCTTGAGAAACTGGCATATCTATCCACCGTTCTTCCGTGGGTAAACTTTCATCCAAGCTCATGCATTGCAAACCCGGATGACTTTCAAAAAGATGAGGAGTGAATCCACTTTGATCTGGATGGGCACTGGTAATCACTTCCCCAGAAATAGCGCCTTCGAAATTGTGAATGAAACGAATGAAATAAGAATCCTCACTTCCCGCGACTTCTTCTTGAAAACCCTCAAGGCCAAATTCTTTTTCTACTTCTCGAGCAAATTCAACGATAAGCGGTTTGATTACCGTCACAAGAGAAATAGCATCATTAATAAATTTTAAAACACTCGAATTATCTTGCTTGACAACATTTTTTAATAGCCATTCTCTCCCGCCGAGTGCTACGTCGAAATTCTCTTTTCTATCACCTTTGGGACCAGAACCATCTTTCATTTCATAACCAACACCAGCAGTGTTGTTACTATATGGAAGCTGAGCCTTAACTTCTAGTGGCAAAGCACAAAAGGCTTTCCATGAAACAACGGCATCACTCACAGCTGTTCGAAGTGTAGGTGGATACGTAACACTCATAAACCCATTAGTCTTTAGTTGTTTGATATTCATATGTTTAGTCAATTTACCCAACTCCTTGTAATGTGCAAACCCAAGTGAAGTATATCCGCCCGCAAAAACAAAAAAAGCGAGGACGTCCTCGGTAAAAAAATTCTATTGTAGTGCAATCTATAGACTAATCCAAACCTGCCATATCGCTTTGGATATTCTCTTCAAAAAGAAAGGGTATATTTTTTATTTCTTTATCTTTAATCTTTTTCAAAACAGTAACAATGGTTTTAATCGAATCAAATTCAACTGATTCATTCTGTATGGCCTTACGAATTGGCAACCACATGTTGTGCCCAAAGTCAGAGTCGACAATCAAGTGTCCGGCGTGTTCGTCTGCATACGCAATAGGAAACATAACATCAGAAAAAAGTTCTCCGGCTTTGTACATAATCCGCCGCTCACACCCGACAAGGCGAAACACTGCATCTAAACCTGTTTCCTGCTTCAGTTTTCGAGTTGCTGCGGCTTCTATTAATTCCCCTTTGAGCACAACTCCCCCCATAACTCCCACCTTCCCATACGACGGATTAGATTTACGGATTTGACTAAGAATTTCAATATTTCCATCCACAATTTTGGCTAAAATAGTGATCACATTTATCTTAAACAAGCTTGTAAGAGCATCATTCGTCGGATATGGATCAGCCATATGTTTGATACCCATATTCGAGAGACTGTACCCGTCGACGTGTTTATCAACAAAACCTTTTTTAACTAAAAATTGCAGATGATAATTATATAAATCATTTGACACTTTTTTTACAAAAGTATCTGGCTGCATATCACTATACCGCAACGTTTTAGCATTTTTTAACCTCGATAAAATATAGTTTTGTATAGAAGAAAAATTCTGAGACATTTTTATTTTATAAAAATTAAAAATTATTATCCCCGCATCTCGCTGAGCAACACATCAAGTTCTTTGTGACGAGCTACGACAGTACCACCGTGTATCATCCAGAACAGAGTCGGGTTAAATGCCTTGATAAATTCATAGTCGTGTGTGACAAGAAGGATAGAACTTTTTGTATGTGTGCAGGCACTAAGAAGAATCTCCCACGTCACTTCGTCGATGTGGTTGGTCGGTTCATCAAGAATAATAAAATCGGGTTTAAGACCAAACACAGTGGCAAAACGCAAACGCATTCGCTCACCGCCAGAAAGATTGGCAGTGGCCGTGCTCATGCGCGAGACATCAAATTTCATAGCACCAAGTGCAGCTTGAGCTTCGGTGTCTGTACCATGCAAAGCATCTTTGACCACTTCGATTGCATTAGCACTAGAATCAAATTCAGCGTGTTGATCGAAATACGCCCACTTCACTCCACCTGCCCACGTCACTCCACCTGTTTTCAAAGCCAAATTTCCCGTCATGCACTTCAAAAACGTAGACTTCCCTGAGCCATTTCGACCAAGCAAAACTATTTTGTCTCCTGAGCGAATCTCCAAATGAACATTACTAAATGTGTTGATTGAATGCACACTTTTAGATTTTTTACTTTGGGTGCTACTCGTGACATCGGCATAAACATCGTACGCAAAACTCGCATCTTTTATTCTACTAATCAATTTGCCATCATGGAGTTTGTGTTCAGTCTGGGCAATTCTAATTTTGGTTTTTTTATCATCTGGTCTACCTTTTTCATTATGTTCTTTTTTCAGTCCTTCAAGTTCTTCTTTGGCCCGACGATATGCTGAAATTTCTTTTCCGCGCAATGCTTTTTGTTGGAGAATAACAATAGTGGAAGAAAGCTGGCGAATACGTTTTGACTCGGCATCATATTGCCTCTGCAAACCACCCATCCTTTCCATTTTCATCTGTATGTAGTCGTCGTAGTCACCTTCGGATACATGCAATTTACCTTGAGATATTTCACCTATTTTCGTCGCTACTGCATCGATAAGAAGTCTGTCGTGAGAAATAAAAATGATACCACCTTTAAACTCTTGAAGGAGAGATACGAGCTCCAGTCGACTGACAATATCAAGGTGGTTTTCTGGCTCGTCGAGTAAAATAAAATCTGGATTCAATGCAAAAGTCACCGCGAGAGCCAAAATCTTCTGCTGACCTCCAGATAGACTGCCACACGTTTTTGTTTTGTTGGACAATTTGTCTTTTGATATATCACCACCGACATCAAATCCTAAATCTTTGGCAAAGCCAGCGGCTCGTTGGTACAGCTTGTCACCCGCGAGAGTACGAATGTATTCATCAACAGTCGTGTCTTTGTATTGCACTCCAAACTCTTGTGGTACGTATTCAAATCTGATATGCCCTTGTTTTTCTATAATTCCCGCATCTGGCTCGAGCTGATTACAAATAATTTTTAAAAGTGTCGACTTCCCTGCACCGTTTTCACCGAAAATACACAATCGTTCTTTTTCATTACAACGGAAAGAAACACCCTGAAGTATGGGCTTTTCGTGAATGGTGTATTCGATGTTTTTGACGACAATTGTTTTTTGCATGTGAGTTTTGCTTACAAAATTCAAATCCTCCTCTCGCCACTTACTTTTTTGGCACCAGAATATTTTTTTGCTGAAAAATTTCTTCATGCTCGAAACTCAATAAAATAAAGCACTTTTTCGTGTGCCCCGCACTCGAAAGCTGTTATTTTCTAATTTTCTGCGCAATGTGCCAAAAAAGTAGGTAGTTTTGATGAGGCTTGAATTACAAACCAACAACCTACATTGTGACAAAATCACTCTAACATACAGACTTCCATTTAGCGATAGAAAAACAAAACCCACCACTAGTCCTTAAACTGGTGGTGGGCCAAACTAACCTTTAAAAACTTGGACGATTGCAAATGGAAGACCATTTACAATAAACGTGCAGGTGCCTGCACGTACGTCAATTACAACACTAGTCCCGACTCCTCGGGAAAAAATACTGGTCCTGAACACATATCTATCGCCACTTCCAAAAACGACTGGGATGAATGTTTCTACCATCGCACCCTCCCTTAAAATCCCCTGCATAATATTCCTCCTCAAAAAGGATAAGATAAATTCTTAATTATGTCAAATACAATGCCATGCTCCCGTTATTCTTTCTCACGAGAAAATCTAAAAATAAGGTTTTTTTTATTTTATATCTGATACAATCGCACTGTGAATGAAAACCTAGTAGGATTATATGCACCATTCCTGGAGACCAAGATTTTCAAGGAGATACTTCAACTAGTCAAAGAAAATTCTGAGGGGAATATCTGGCTTACTGGTGGATATATTTACAGAAATTTGGCTTCGGTATTGTATGGAACCGAACCATATGAATATGACATTGATTTTACCGTGGAACACAAAAATAAAACATTAAAACAGGTAGAGGGCTGGCGCATAGAAAAAATATAATTCTGTAAAATATTTATAAAAAGAAAACCGCCAACCATGATCCGTACCCCATTTAGTAGACACTGAATTAAACCCTCTACACTTGGGACAAAAGATGATTTCTGTATTCAACAGGAGTCATCTTTTTCTTTTCCCACTGTTTTCTTTCTTGATTGTAGT
>JBBQLO010000023.1:0-11592 GCA_038327915.1 Parcubacteria group bacterium
ATCTCGGAACCTGCCCAATACATTTTTTCAATACAAAATCGTTCTTCGAAATTTAAATGATGATATTTCATATGACAAATTAAAATTAATTTTGCTAATACTTTAATTCTAACTGTCCTACTTCAAAGGTGTCGAGAGGGAACTCGTTTTACACTTGTTCTAAACTAGTTTTTTGACATTAAGGAGAAAGAAAAAATGGCAACACCGCCCAATCCCCCACCGCACAGTGACGAAGATGACATAAATATGTCATTTACACCACCCGCGGAAGTTAACCCGAGAATTTTTATCGGAAGAATTCTCATTGGAATTCTTCTGGTCGTATTCTTTGGCTTTATCTGGATTACGCAAGGATTCCTCGCTGTGCTTTTAGTCATCGTACTACTAGTTATAGCTACGGCATCTTTTGTATATATGGCTTGGCAACTCGCCAAGCATGACATCCTCTGGACCATCGTCGGTCTCGGTCAAATCAAGACCGTAGACAGTGGCGAATGGAACCCGGTACTAACTCTGGGAAATCTTCCGGGTCATCACATCAAAAATCCCACCTCTCAAAACGTATTCGAAGTGGAAGTGGTGGAAGGAGAAGCCCACAAGACATTCTTGGAAAAGCAATATGGAATGTATTGGTTCGGACTACCTCCACGAAAAGTTCATGATCTGAAATTTAATCACGAACGCATGAACCAACGTGCAAACAAGGATACACCTCCAGACCAGTGGGTTATAAGAGATGCAACACCCACCACAACAAAGTTTTTGTTGTGGGAAATTCCTCATACGATCACAATTACTGGGGTTGACTTTCGAGATCAATTTCAGGGTGACATTCTGTTGGATTTCAGGTCTCGCGTGAGGTACCCACTCATATCATTGTACGTCAGGAGAGGATTTTTCCTCGACTACGCAAAACGCTACTTTGAATCTGGTGCCCTCGAACAGCTCAGAAAGCTTACATGGGTGAACTTTTCGGCAAATACCAACAAGCAAAGTGACGGTGACTTAATGAAAGGTATTCTTAAAACTATTAATTGCATCGTGCCGGCAGATGCCACCGTCGGTTTATCTGCTTCCTCTGGAATTGAAGTCTTTGATGGTTTCATCTCGCGATGGGAACCAGACTATGAACAGAAAAAAGCACTCAAAGCACAGGAAACCGCAAAACTTGAAGGTCAAGCGAAAACTGAAAGTGCGACTCAGGCTGTTCTTCAAGCAGAGCAGGAGGCAAAGAAGAAACAAATCGAAGCTCAAGCAACTTTGTTGGCAGCACAAACTACTGCTGAAGGTCAGAATGCTGTTTTTAGAGGATTGCTGAAAATGATCTTTGCAGAAGCAAAATTGTACGGCCAAGAGATTAGCTTTTCGGATGCACTTCAAAGGGCAACCGAACTGTCTGTGGCTACAAAAATGTCAGACAAGGAATCGCCAATCACTGCAACTGGTGCGGGCATCAATATCGGCGTAAATCCAACACCGAGGAAAAACTGATGTTCTATGCTGTTCTTGGTTTGTTAATTCT
This sequence comes from Parcubacteria group bacterium, assembly GCA_038327915.1. Lineage (GTDB taxonomy): Bacteria > Patescibacteriota > Minisyncoccia > Phycocordibacterales > DATDWN01 > CAIXDB01. The sequence continues at coordinate 1,523 of JBBQLO010000023.1, forward strand.
TATGACTGTTGGGTTTGTGACAACTGCACTTGTGGTAAGCAAATCTGACAGAAAGACTACAGACGTTGATGATTCAATCACCCCCAGCCCAAAAAAGGCGAAGTCTACAGATTCAAAGAGTTTACTCAACTCTTTTGATTGGAAGACTACTCTTTTGGTTCTCGTGGGACTTGTCGCCCTTCACTTTCTCCTCCACAAGCTCGCACCGAATTTCTGGTGGGTGTGGTGGAAACAGGATGGGTTTTTCCTTTTCCAGATCTTTCTGGGACTCGGAATCTATACTCGATCGCAGTCTTCCAAAGTTTTGAAATTTTTTGGCGGACTTATCGTACTACTGAGTTTGATCGGAATTGGCTGGACACTCTACAACGCCTACACAGTGACTTCAGTGTCTGACAAGATCGTCAAATCACTCAGCGGCTCACCTTCGGGCGCTCACCTGACTCGCAACCGTGGTACAGAAGAGATCGTTCGAAAATTCTGGAATTCAGAACTTGCAGCCTTACCGGCTGAGGCAATGATCCAGATCTCCCAAGAGGAATCCAACTTTAACCAGTTCGAAAAAAATGCTAACCCTTACCGTAGTATGCCTGACTGGCACAAAGTCGGGGTCATGCAAATAGATGACTCCGTCTGGAAGGACAAGTCCGAAGAGCTCGGACAAGACTACAATCTGTACGAGCTTAAAGGAAATTTGCGCTTTGCCCTCTGGTTGTTCGAGAAAGAGGGCTTCACACCGTGGACAGGTCAATCGAAAGAAAGTCTCTTTTCGCTTGAAAACATGAAATCCAGATTACCTGTCCTCAATGGAGAACGGGGGCAAAAAGAGGAGGAAGTGATTGCACTCCATGCGGAGGTGGGAGTTTGGAAGGTGTTGAATCTAAAGAGACCCAACACCATTTGGGCACCGAAACCTGTAAAGATTGCCGTAAATGGCGATCTGGATAACATCATCATTATCGGAGGACCGGTGGCACCGCCTGACCCCAAAGTGGCGGTGAACACAATTAAATATAAGTCGGCCGGCGATAAGCCAGTCGACTTCACAATTACTTACTACGACAAGTAAGCAAAACCGCGGACCACTCACAAAGTGGCACCGCGGTTTCTTTTTGCTTTTTTATTTACTTTTCTCTATTCTTCTTTTTCACTGTCTCTTCTCTCACTTATTCCTATTGCCCATTCAATACCGAAGTACCGTCGGTCGTGGTAGGAACTGGCGTTCCCCCAAAAGTTGCAAGAATAAAATGAATAAGTCCAAAAACAGAAAACATAACAGCCATACCGACCATCCCCCACAATATTGCATCTCGCGCTTCTATTCGAGACTTATCCGCAGCATCAGTCCTGAGAAATTTGACAACTCCGTACACAAAATACAGAAAAGCCAAGGAGAACAAAAGAATGATGATGGGGTTAAGAATTAAATCATAAACCCTTAGAAGAAAAGGAATGATAGTCAGGGAGTTTTGCACGAGAGCTTAATTAAGTTTTTACGAAATTAATGCGAAGGTTGAGTTGAAACTCCTTCTTGGACCTTAGGCAGACCGACACTTCCTCCATTGATACCTAATGTGTTTTGCAAAAGGTTAACAAGTCCGTACACTGAAGCCATAACTGCGATAGCAATGACACCATAAATCATGATGCTTCTTCCGCTCTCTGCATTCTTTGGATCCCCCGCTGACAAAATAAATTTAGCGACCCCGTAGAAGAAATAAATAATGGCCAAGGCAAAAATAACTGGAATAATACTATTGACTGCATTTAAAGCTGTACTCGAGAGAGTAGTAACGGATTTACCCAGACCTGACACTGTATTTTGTGCCAATGCCAACACTGGTAATAAAGCTAAAGTTGCATACACTACATTTTTTGTTAATCCTTTCGTTATGTTTTTCATTATATTTCTAAATTACGAATAATTAATAACTTACTAATAAGTACTTAGTTTATTATAGTATACAGAGCCAAAAAGACAATATATACATAGACTGCCTGTGGATAAAGCTAACAACCAGAAGTTCCCTCATTATTACCATTACAACCTGCACTCGTCACACTACTACTGCCCCCCACTTACCTCTATGCCCACGGCACTTCCTATAAAATGAATAATCCCATAAATAGAAACCATCACGAAAAGAGCAATAATACCCCAGAGCATCTTTTGTTTGCCTTCTGCACGAGTTTTTTCATTCCCCGCCTCCAAAATAAACTGCGCTGTTCCCCAGAAGAAAAAAATAATAGCAATACCAAAAATAACAGGAATGACCAGATTGATCAGAACGCGAGTTGAGTTGAGTAAATCTGTTAACCCACCGAGTGCCGCAAAAGAAACAGAAGGAAACAAAAGTGAAAGAACGAAGTAAAGTATTTTTATCCGCTGTGTAGTATAGAGTGATTTCATATGTGTCATGTGTTTATTATTGAATATTGATAATTTGTCCATTTGGTATTTTTGGATTGTATCCACTGTCTGAACTTGTGCCTCCCTCTCCCAATTGAGGAATTGACTTAGCATTACCCGGCACATCAAAATCTGTCACAACGAGACTGATAATGCTACGGAAGGAAAGGAGGATAAAAAGAACAATGATACCCCAGAGCATGTAGTTTTTACCATTGGCTAGTTCTTTTTCATTTGCAGAATTAAGGATAAATTTAGAAAGCCCCCAGAAAAATACAATAAATGCTCCCGCAAAAAGAATGGGAATAAGGATGTTTATAAGACTGATAATATAGAAAACAAGATCCTTAAACGTGGAAGACGAGTTTTTTGCCAGACTGAAACCTTCAGCCGAAAGTAGTGTGGGTAATGAAAGTAATAAAAAAATAATTAGAGGTTGAAAGCGTTTCATGGAGTGTATTATGGTGTAATCAAAGACGTGACTGTATTACTCACTACCGCTGAAATACCAGCAGCACCAAGAAGAATACCGGTACCAATGAGAGCATAGAGAAGATTTTGGTGAGCTACTTCGATGTTTTTTGGATTACCTTGTGCAGTAACATACAAAAAACCTGCCCAAATAATGTACATGACCGCAACCACAGCTGCTAAAGGCATAATGACGTTCTGAAGGACTATTTTGATAAAATCTATAAGAGTACAGTTACCCCCACTTCCCGAACCACCACAGTTAAATGGGTTTTTGATGGTGATTTTTTGAGAGTCTGGGCTTGTCGAAATAGAAGATGGTGCGGTATTAATTCCTGACTGTCCATACACAAATACTGGAACAAAAATACAGACAAGCATACATATGTGGATTAGAATTTTTTTAGATGTGTTGCTCATTTTTTTATATTTCTCTCATAATTAGTTACTAAATGGAATTGCTTCTCGAGCTCCTGTAGTGAGCAGTGTCGAAGTGATTAAATTCACAATCATCCATGCCGACAGGACAAAAAGAATTCCCCATCCGACACTCACGAACATCCCGTTGGCCCGTGTTCTGTTAGCAGCACTTCCTCCAGAAGTGAGATACAGAAAGCCCGCGTAGGCAATGACAACAACTGAAAAAGCCAAGCCAAAAATAGTTCCGACATTGACTATTTTCTTCACTGCGGCCAACAAATCATAGTAGTCACAATTTCCCCATGCATTACTATTTTGAACAGCACCAGATCCACTTGCATTAAGTGCACAGTCATACGTGAGACCCGTAGCACTTCCTCCGCCACTCCGATCAGAAGAAGAAAGAGCGTTTGCTACGTGCCCCACACTCAGCCACATACACAAAACTGCCAACACGCTAAAAAACAAAAGAGAGGTAACAGTGAAAGAAAAAAAACTAACTCCTGTATTTCTCTGTAAAAACTTTTTTGTAAAAATAGGATTCATCTCTTTAAAAGACTAATGTAGTTTAGCGTAACAAAGCACCGAGACTGTCGTTCGCCACACTCAATGACTCACTGATTCGCATGCGTCCAGAAGTGATTCCGTTTATCATATCACGAAAAATGTTTGTAGTTGCAGAAGGATTGGGGTCTATCCACGCATGCGACAAAATTGCAGAATTATAAAACACAGCACGAAAAGCATCTGAAGGAAGATTTGAAAGGAGATTTCGACGCACCGGAGGAAGATTGGTTATCTTTCCGACAGCATCCACAGCACTGGATTCCGTCAAGGCGTTTATAGCTAGAAAAGCCGAGGAAATTGACTTCGACTGTTTGACAATAGACAGTGCATACATATGGGCAAAATCAATCTTTTTTGGTGTCTTCCGGATCTGCGGTACATATGTCACATCAAAATTAAGATTGGGGTTTTTCTGTTGAATAGAAAGAAGTTCACTTGCAAATCCAACATATGTGGCAAGATTGCCAGAAAGAAAGAAGTTGAGTGAAAGAGGAAGGGCTCGATTCCACGTATACGTCTGTGCTGTAGGGTTTGAAAATTGAGTATAGAAATTGAGAGCAGCACTTCCGGGAGTAATCGGGTAATCGAACTGCGCAACGAGAACAGAAGTAAGGCCGTTGGAAGTTTGTGCAATAATAGGCGTGCCAGCCTGCAAAAGCAACAAGGAAACTATTTCCTTGGCATTGGTTACATTATCCCACTCTCCAAAAGCCAGAGCACTTTGGGTAATATTTGCTGAAGCATCGCGACGAGTAATAGCATCAATAAGACTAGTCGTGGTACCAGTAACATAAAATTGATCCCAAAATTTTGGTGGTTCGGCAATGAGATTGTTGGTAAACAAATCACGATTCCAATACATGACAAGAGGGTCAATCATAAAAGGAAGAGCTACCACGCCATCTGGATACAGAAATATTTCTCCTCCCTCTATAAAAGTATCTTTAAAAGTCCGTTGACTTATATTGGCATATGGAATAGTAAAAAGCTTGCTTTTGTTTTTATAAATGGAATCTTCACGAAGAAGTACAATGTCTGGACCCGTACCTTCAGCAAGAGCATTTACAAAACTTGCATCAAAGGTAGTCGGATCTTTCTGAAAATAACTAAGTATCAGTGTTTTGCTTTTAGCGATAGACGAAGCTCGTAAAGCTTCTTGGAATACAGCATCTGACACTGTTCCCCATACAGTTACATGTGCCACACTGGCACCAGAATTAGCTTTTGAGAGAGCAAAAACACCAAGACCGACGACAATACAGACTGCAAATACCGCTGTGAGAATAGTTTTAAAATTAGACATACTGTTGCTATAATTGGAGCTAAAGTTTCTTCATAATGATACCATAATGATGACTTCCTGCTGTAATTTCATGGTCAAGAGAAAAACCTTCTTTTTCAAAAAGCACGAGAGCGGCATCTTTTTTAACAACGTGATGAGGTGCGGGTCCTATACCTCCAAAAGAATCGGTCCAATCAACCACAAGTACGTGTGAGCCCGGCTTTAATATGCGTTTGACTTCTCTTATTGCGTTCACTTTGTCTTCGACCTGAAAAAGCACATTGCAAAACAGCACGAGGTCAACTGAGCCTTCTTTCATGTGCGTACCGCCAACTTTTTCGATATCACCCCAAATTACTTCAACATTGTAGAGACCTTCACGAGTTGCAGTGTTTTTGAGTTTCGTGAGCATGTCTTTATGGACATCTATTGCATACACACGACCAGTGGAAATAAGTGCCCGCGCAGCTGCAAGCGTATAGAATCCAGAACCCGCTCCCATGTCTGCAATTTCTTGCCCAACTTGAATGCCACATTGCTCAATATTTTTTACCGGATCGGAGAACATGAATACAGTATAGTATGAAAAAGTTTTTTACGCTTGGAAGTTATAAACACATTTCATCTAGACATTTAATTTTTTAATCTATTCTTAAATATCACTATTTATAAACAAATGAGAGAGGCGATCGAATCCCCTTCACGAAGTTTCATGACGCGGACACCTTGGGTCTGACGACCGAGAACTGGAATTTCTTTTACATCGACACGGATAACTTGAGATTTTTTGGAAATGGCGACAACTTCAGCCTCTTCTGTTTCAAAAACTTTGGCTGAAATAAGCTTGCCTGTTTTAGGAGTGACATTGGCAGTTTTAATGCCCGAACCACCACGATTTTGGATTTTGTATTCATCAATGTCGGTTCGTTTACCGTAGCCGTTTTCTGAAATGACCATGAGCGTCGCACTGTTCCACGTATTCAATACGGTCTCAGCAGAAATAACCACATCGCCTTTTCCGAGTTTAACCCCACGAACTCCCATAGCTGTTCGCCCCATTTCGCGTATATCTGTTTCTTTAAAATGTATAGACTGACCTTTTTCCGTCACTACGATAGTCGTATCTTTTTTACCAACGAAATTTGCAGAAATAAGAGCATCTCCTGGGTCTAGTTTAATAGCGATAATACCAGAAATGCGTACGTCTTGAAAACTCTCACCAGCCACTTTTTTAGCAACACCCATTTTAGTCACCATCATTACAGCGACATCCGTACCTTTCACCGACTTTGGCATAGGTAGAATGGAACTTATTTTCTCGCCTTCAGAGAGTGGTAAAAAATTCATAACAGACTTGCCACGAGTAGCTCTGCGACCTTCAGGAATATCATACATTTTAGTTTGGTAAACCTTTCCCTTGTCGGTAAAAAATAGAAGATCGGAGTGTGTCGAAGCAATAAGAAGTGTCGTCACGAAATCTTCTTCTTTAGTATCGAGATCCACCACACCCACTCCCCCACGTTTTTGCTTACGAAATTCATCTGGATGTGTACGTTTAATGTAACCCCCCGCAGTCAGTACCAAAGCATTTTCCTCATCGGGAATTAAATCTTCCACTGAAAGAACTTGAACCCCACCTTTGACTATTTTTGTACGACGCTCATCACCGTATTTTTCTTTGATTTCATTACATTCGTCCTTAATAATGCCGAGCATTTTTTTGATACTTCCCAAAATAGATTTGAGAGACTCGATGAGTTCCTGAACGGACTTTAATTCATCTTCAATTTTCTTACGCTCCAAACCTGCGAGTTGAGCCAAACGCATCGCTAAAATAGCCGAAGCCTGAATAGTCGAGAATTTGAATTCAGACATCAGTTTTTTATGTGCTTCTGTCTGGTCTTTTGATCCTCGAATAAGTTTGATAATAGCATCGATATGATCGAGTGCTTTTTTCAAACCAAGTAAAATATGCTCACGCTCAAGAGCCTTGCGTAAATCAAATTCTGTACGCCTTTTAATAATTTCTTTACGATGTGCAACAAATTCTTCCAAAATTCCCTTGAGAGACAGGGTCTGTGGCACTCCTTTAACCAAGGCAACCATATTATAATGAAATGGATCTTCGAGTTGAGTATGTTTGTAAATATAATTTAAAATATTTTGTGGATGACCTCCACCTTTGAGTTCGACAACAATTCTTATGTCTTTTGCCGATTCATCCCGGAGACCTTTGACACCTTCAAGTTTTTTTTCTCGGACAAGGTCGGCAATTTTCATAATTAGATCGGCTTTGTTGACACGAAATGGTAGAGACGTAATGACAATCTGATTCTGTCCCGCCTTAGTTTCAACAATTTCCGCAACACCACGCACTACAACACCCCCACGTCCTGTAGTATAGGCATGATTCATATCTTTACTACCAAAAGCAACTGCTCCTAATGGAAAGTCAGGACCTTTAACAAACTGAAGTAAATCTTCAGTGGTTGCATCAGGATTCTCGACGAGATGAACGACTGCATCCATGACCTCGTTTAAATTGTGAGGTGGAATATTAGTAGCCATGCCAACTGCAATACCAAGCGTACCATTCAGAAGTAATGTGGGTACTGTTGTCGGCAAAACTTTTGGTTCTTTTTTAGTTCCATCATAATTTGGTACGAAATCCACAGTTTCTTTTTCGATGTCACGCAAAAGCTCTGAAGAAAGCTTTGACATTTTTGCTTCGGTATATCGATAGGCAGCAGCATTATCTCCATCTATCGAACCAAAGTTTCCCTGTCCGACTACTAGTGGATATCGAGTGGCAAATGTTTGTGCCAATTTAACCATTGCTTCATACACCGAAGCATCGCCATGAGGGTGATAACTACCCAAAACCTCTCCAACTACCGTCGCAGACTTTCGAGTCTTGGCTCCGAAACCTAGGCCAATTTCATTCATAGCATACAATATGCGACGATGCACAGGCTTTAGACCATCACGGACGTCTGGCAGTGCGCGGTCGGTAATAACAGACATGGCATAGTCGATAAAAGACTCTTTCATTTCCGTCGTAATTTCTCGGGAAACTACATTGATCCTTTCCGACACATTTGGAAACACGGGTTCGACTGTATCTTTTTTTGCCATAATTATACCAATACTAGCATAGCTCTTTAATTTTGAGAACCGAAAGACGAAGCGGGTGATGAACTAGCTTCAGAAAACTTTACTCCAGAAGTTTTCGTGGCATACGTTGAAGTACTTATTACAGAAGAAATAGTATCTTTTATTGCTCCGATCTGGTCTCCAATCGCCGAAAATCCGGTTAAAAGAGTACTGCCCATAGCAGAAGTTGGCGAAGGCAAAGACGATGCAGCTTTATGTTCTTGGTTCTGTCCGTCGATCCATGTAGGATAAATAATAGTCAGCCATATCGACAAAATACAAGCCGTTACGGCTAATGAGAAAAAAAACGCAGTCCGTCTACGTTTATTTTCTGACTCCTGCCGCAATTTTTCTAGAAAACCAAACATATAAATATGTGAATTTTACTGTAAATTAGATTGCTTCAAGTACCACCACCTCGCCTTCTTTTCCATCTAAGTCTTTTCTCTTAAGAGTCAATTTATCTACCGACTTTACATTTTCAGCACCTGCCGATTTAAGAAAAATTTTAAGTGCATTTTTGTCTCCCACTTCCCCGCCACCAGATATAGAAAAATGTGTGGGTATAATAATTTTTGGTCCAAATTTCACTGCCATTTTATGTGCCACCGCTGCATCAAGCGTACCATCTTCCGCACCTCCTATAGGCACAAACATAATATCTACTCCATCAATCCCTTCTTTGGCTTGGTCAGTTAATTCTACGTCAGAAAGTGCACCGAGAAAGCAAAGTGTCATTCCTTCAAGGGAAACTGTATAAATGGTGTTTATTCTTTCGTCCACTCCCTTTGCGACTCCATTGAGAAGAGTATACTTAGATTTTGAAAGAAATCCTTTTATGAATACTCCCCCCACTTCATATTCACCAGGGCCAGTAATGACAAAAGATTCTTTTTCTCCTCGCGAAGTTACTTCCTTACCGTTATGTTCGAGACTGTTAAGAGAAATAAGTGTGATGTCGGAACCAAAACGCGTGCCTTTCAGTTTTGAATCTTTAGAAATAGGATTAACAGCGATAGTCGTATCGCCAAACGAAACTTTAAAAAAATCGACGCCGTGGTGTGTGATGATCATGTGTGTGAATTATCAAAACTTTTGTCTCATCACACCTTTTTACAGACCCGCATAAATCTCCGGTGAGATTTTGCTTTGCTCGTCGCTCAAGAAAATTATAAACGGGTTACCGTTGTAATTTTCTAAGCTCCTGTGCAATGTCTGTAAAAAGGTGCGACTTCGACAAAGTTCCTTATTTTTGTAGTGTAGCAAATTTTTCAAACAAAAGAAAAGGACGAATCATGCATAATGCATAACTCGCCCCATAAACTTACCGACATTAAAATTTTCTTACCTCATCGACAGAGTTCTTCCACATCCAGTATGTGGAGAACCAAATTGCTATAAGTTTTACTACTGTTTGGATTGCGTCCATGTGGTACCACGCCCACCCGAGCGTGTCCAAATGGCTTTCATACCCAAAAAAGTAGAAAAGGAAATAAAAAATCAAATCTACTCCTCCAAAAAGAGCCCAACACCCACACCAAATGGGCATATCTAAGCACCATCCTGGGAACGGCATGATCATCAAACGCGTCAAAACAACCGCACCCAGTACAAACAGTAAAGCTTTAATGTTGAAAATTCTCATTTGAAGTGCAACTCGTATAATTGATATATATGAGAACATACACGCATTTGAATCTGTATCTGCGCGATCGAATCGAATCACTTTTAGATAAAGGAGTGGAACAACAAGAGATTGCAAAGATT
>JBBQLO010000024.1:0-11156 GCA_038327915.1 Parcubacteria group bacterium
TTTCCTCTTTCCCCGCTTTGAGGTATTCTTCCAAGGCATCCCTCATTACTTCTTGTTTTGTTTTCATTGTCATGAAAACACGGTAACCTATTTATGGACTATCCATATGGAGTTGGGTAACAGTATTTTTGGCCTATATCGATTAATATTTTGTTAACAAAGAATGTGTTATACTTGCGAGGTATTTATTCAGTAATTAATAATTAAATATAATCAGTATGGTAAAAAATAATACAAAGAGTGGTGATGATGTCGGTCCAAAAGTAGCGGTCGGGGTAGGGGTAATGGCAGCGCTTGCTGCCGGAGCATATTATTTGTACGGTACAAAAGAAGGTGCGAAAAAGCGAGTGAAGATCCGAGGCTGGGTGCTCAAGGCAAAAGGTGAAGTAATGGAGAAAATGGAAGCACTCAAAGAAGTTAACGAAGAGACGTATAATGCTGTTATAAGTGCGGTTATGAAAAAATATGAAGGGATGAAAAACATGGACCAAGTTGAGGTAGCTGCTCTCGTCACAGATCTCAAAAAACACTGGAAAAGTATTAAGAGTCATTTAGATACAACTCACAAAGCGAAAGGAAAGTCTGTCGCAAAGAAGATTTCAAAGCCCAAAGTCGTTGCCCTAAATAAATAGTGTGTAATTAAAACTTTAGATGAAACAGAAGAAAAATTGTTTGTGAGTAGAATCTGTGATAAAATATTTGGAAAGCTTATAGAGATACGAAATAGAATATTTGGCAAAGTAGAATAATTTTTAAAATCCCTTAGGCGATGCCTGAGGGATTTTAGTTTGGAATAGTTTTATTTTGTATCCGTAATGCCTAGTGCATAATGCACGCCGCATATCATGAGTGCACCCATAAGTATAAAAGTATATTGAAAGGAAATAAATTGAAGGGCAAGGGTGATCAGAAGCGGGGCAACTATGAATGCGAGTGGTCTACTGATGCGAAAAAAACCGATAACCCCACTTTCGGCAGATTTAACATGTTTGAAAAAAAAACTTTCTGATGAAATTTCAACGAAACTAGCACCGATGCGACTTATAAACAAAATAGTAGTCCAAAAGAAAAAACTTTTAACGGTAATGAAACTCATACAAAGTGTTGCTATGCCCATAATGATAAATCCAATGACAAGGAATTCTTTCTCACCGTATTTTTTGTCCTCCAGGTCTCCGACAGGAACTTCAAAAAGAACAAAAGGAAGTAACATAATACTAAACATGATACCGACTTGAGTCCAGTTGAATCCCATGTGCTGTATGAGGTAAAGAGGACTATAAATAACCATAAAACCATAAAAAAGCTGGAGAAGAAAATCTGTAACAAAAACACTGTATAAATTTTTGTCTCGGACATAGTGTAAAATTGTTTCCTTGATTCGTATATCCGGCATCTTTGCAGAGGGAGTAAATTTGAACCGTTTAATACAAAAATAAAGCGGAATAAGAAAAATAGTTGAAATAGCGTAGACGAATGAATAGGTGTTGTGTAAAAGGAGTAGAGCGATGAGAGAAGGAGAAATAAAAATAACAATATTCATAAGGGTTAAATATGTTGCTCGCACTGACCCGGTTTTAGTTTCGTCTTGTAAAACACTTTCAACAAATAAGTCTAGGTTAAACAAAATAAGAGAAATGACCCCGATATGCAAAAGAAAGGAAGATGCAATTAAAAAAGGCGAGTTAAAGGCAATGAGTCCGATTATCGCGAGGAATTCAAGAATTATGGTGATAAGAATAAACCGGTAATTACCTATTTTATTTGTAATTTTTGATGCATTGAGAAGCAGTATGGTTTCTATGACTGAACCAATAATATATAAAGTAGAGATTTGTCCTTCTGAAAAAAATTTTGAAAGAAATGATGAATTAACATAAAAAACAAGAGCATAGTGAAAAGAAATAAAAATGTTTGATAAAAAGAGAGTGTTGAGGAGCTTGCTTTGGCGGAATGGAGCAAATAATGTATCCATAATGACAATATTATTTCTTTTTTAATGCCGTTCGAATATCTTCAAACGTTCCACCGACTTTTTTGCCAGGATTAAATATATTATCAGGATCAAAAATATGTTTGACTTGAGCAAAGAGGTCAACAATTTTTTGCCCAAATTGTTCGACAAGAAAAGGTGTTCGTATGATACCGTCATTGTGTTCGGCGGTGATAGAACCGTGATATTCAACAACCAAGTCGTACACTTTATGCGAAAGTTCAAGGATAACATCTGCAGAAAGGGGGGATGTTAAGTCCATGAGAGGAATGATGTGAAAATTTCCATTACCGAGGTGTCCCTGAATGGTGTAGTCAAGTTTGTATTCGTCGATGAGCTTTTTTAATTTTGGTATAAACTCTGCGAGGTACTCTGGCTTGACGATAACATCGTCTATAAAAGGTGCAGTGCGTTTGCCTTTAGTGTGTTTGCGGAGAAGGTTGAAACTTTCGTGTCGTATACGCCAGTATTTTTCTGCTTCTATACTGTCTTTGGCAATATGCATAGTGTAGCCAAACTGTGTAATATGTTGGTAGACTTCTTCCAGTTTTGCTTTGACTTCCTCCTCTGTTTCGCCATCAAATTCAATCATCAATATGAGTTTTGGTACGCCACCAGTCGCAGTCATCAGTGCTTCGGGCATAAAGCTGAGGCCCAGTCTGATGGCTCCCCAGAATCCCATTTGCTTGAAAAAATCAAAGAAAAATATAATGGCCAGTATCATACTTTTGTCATCAAAAGTTTCAAGGCTATCAGGTTTGAATGGAACAATTTCTGCCACGAGTTGACTCACGTGTTCTAGAGAAGGCAGAAAGACAACTAGAAGGTTTGAGTATTTCTTCACAGGTACGAGACTGAATGTGATTTCTGTCACGATACCAAGAGTGCCCTGCGAACCGACTATAAGTCTGCATATGTCAAACATGCCTGTTTTTTTATCAAAAACATTCCAGAGATAGTATCCGGCAGAATTTTTTGACACATCTGGTTTGGCAGACATGACCGCATCATAATTTTCTAAAATAAGTTCATATATTTTTTTGTATACTTCTGTTTGGAGGTTGACTGCCCCAGCAGTTTCTATTAATTTTTGTTGCACAAGCGTTTGTAGTTCTTCACTCGTCAGCGGTTTGAATGTGTACACATTTCCATCATTTAAAACCATTTTCAATTCTTGTATGTAATTTTCCGTTTTACCGTATTTAATAGCCTTCTCTCCTCCACTGTTGTTGCCCACCATGCCACCCATAGCGTTTATTTCTCTTGATGCAGTGAAGGCGGGCATGTAGCGATTAATTTTTTGAGTAGCTTTGTCGAAATCCCTGAAATAACAGCCTGGTTCGACAACTGCATATTCGGAAGTGACTTCTTTCACGGCATTCATGTAACGAGTAAAATCCATAATGATAGAGGCACCGATAGCTCCACCGGACATATCTGTCCCAGCTGAGCGAGGTGTGATTGAAAGGTGCGATTTACTGTCGGTCCCGTTGTTAGTGTTGCGAGTGTTAAATTCATTCACCCATCGTACTGTGGTTTGAACATCTTGAGTATTTTTTGGAAATACTATCACTTGCGGGCGAATTGAAAAGAGGCTGGCATCTTCTGAATATGTTGTACGTGTTTCGTCTGTGTAATCAATGTCACCTGTGAAGGCTGGTTTGAGTGTATCAAAGAAAGAAGAATTATTTTTTGTATTCATGAATACATTGTAACGCACAATTGAAATCTATAAAAGAAAAATAATAAAGAAAAGCGCCGGGGACTAGCCGGTGCTGATTCTCATATTTTTTCCGGAGCATATCCCTAAGGATATGCTCGTGCCGATTTCTGAGATCGTTGAGTGTGAGTGTTGCACTCGACAATTCCATTACCTAAAAAATAAAATGTGGCGGTAAGGAAAACAACCATAGCCGTTTTCCTTAAACGATTTTTTTTCATATAATTTCTCCTATCACCAATATACCACATTTCATAAAAAATGCAAATTGAAAAACATAAAACCGCAAAGATTGATCGAGCATTACACTCCCAGTATGACCGGAATGACCATTGGTTTCTTTGCTGTTTTTTGGAAGAGGAAACGCCCAATATTATCGGCAAGAGTAGATTTGACGAAATCGAAGTTGATCGGGTTCATACCTTCAGTTGTCTCTTCGACAGTTTTTTTAATGATCGCTCGAGCGTGGTTGAGTAAGTCTTGTGATTCGCGCACGTAGACAAATCCACGAGCGATAATATCTGGAGATTTTTTTAGTTTTCCAGTGCGAGCATTGACGGAGACAATAATAACGAAGATGCCGTCTTGAGCAAGCATTTTTCTGTCACGGATAACAAGTTCTTGCACGTCACCAATGGAAAATCCGTCCACCATAACCATTCCACTCGGTGCCTCTTCTTTGAGCCGAACTATTTTAGTTCCACCGTCTTGGATTTCGAGGATTGCACCGTTGTCTGGCACAATGATATTTTCAGGAGGCATGCCGAGTGACCTTGCCAATTCTTCATGTACTCGGAGCATATAGTGGTTGCCATGCATTGGCATGAAAAATTTTGGATGAATTTTTTTGTGTAACCATTCGAGTTCACCGCGGTTGCCATGACCAGTGGAATGGATATACACATCTGACGTACGGTAGTGAATTATTTTAGCACCCTGTCTTGCGAGATTATCTTTTAATTTTTGAACTGCTTTTTCGTTACCCGGAATAATGGATGAAGAAAGGAGAACTGTGTCTCGGGGGGTGATTCGAAAATATTTATGAGTTTTGTTACTCATGCGCATAAGAGCTGCGAATTCGTCTCCTTGAGCACCAGTAGCCAAAACAATAATTTTGTCAGGAGGAAAGTTTTCCATTTCCTCACTGGTAATAATTGTTTCTTTTTTGACTTTGAGCATGCCAGTAGTGCGGACAATTTCGATATTGTTTTTCATGCTGCGCCCTTCGACAACTACTTTTTTTCCATAGGTTTCAGCGATCTCGATAATTTTAATAATACGCTCAAGTTGTGAAGCAAAAGTACCAATAATGAGTCGACCAGACGTGTGTTTAATAATTTCCTCAAGATTTTTGTGCACTAGTCTTTCTGGTGTTGAAAAACCCGGATTATCTACGTTAGTCGAGTCCATCATCAAAAACAGGACATTTTCGTTTTCAAATCTGCCAAATTCTTTTTGCTCGGCTTCTGTCGGTATGCCGTCATTGTGGTCGAGCTTGATGTCGCCGGGAGTGACAATGAGTCCGTATGGAGTTTCAATGATGATTCCCATAGAGTCGGGGATGGTATGAGTAACAGCAAAAAATCGTACTTTCAAATTACCGAGAGTTATTCGATCTTCTTTTTCTACCACGCGGATATCGAGTGCGGGTAAATGAGGAAATTCTTCCTGACGTTTGTTGATCATGATACTTGTCAAAGCACGAGTGTAGATGGGTGGATTGCCGATGCGGTCCATAATGTAGGGAATACCACCGATGTGGTCGAGGTGACCATGCGTAATAAGCACAGCTCGAATGCGGTCTTTGCGCTCTTCGAGGTATGTTGTGTTTGGTAAAATGTAATCTACTCCTGGAGTATCATCGTCTTTGAATTGAAAGCCCATATCAATAACGATAATGTCACCTTTATATTCAATAGCAGTCATATTTTTGCCGATTTCTTCTACGCCGCCAAGTGGAATAATGCGGACACTGTCTCCAGATTCTGGAATAGTATCGTGTTGCTTACGGGGTGCACGCAAGGCGGCAACTGGACGGGGTCTAGAGAAAGATCCTCCAGATCTTTCTCTACGTGGACCCGGGCGTCTGGCGTGGGGTGTGTCTTTATTTATGTCCGTATGTATTTTTTGGGAGGTGTCTCGATGTGCATCCTGTTGTCCATTTTTCGCTGTATTACTTCCTACGTCTTTCGGAGCTTGTTGCTCATTTTCTTTTGATGTGTGTGTTGTGTCCATGGTGATGTGTTAATTTAATTTTCTATTATAATTATTTTTTATTTATATTATTTGTATATTTCATCGGGTAAATATTTTCCATACGTCATTTGTTTCGATATACCACTCCGAAATGTTTGCCCATCTTTCCGCTGGGCCATTTATTTGTCCAAGACTTACTCCATGTACTGTGCGTGGCACAATGTAGATGTAATATGGTGAGTAGAGGAAGACCGCGGGGGTGTCTGCTTGGATTTCTGTATTAAATTGATCATACAATATTTGTTGAGTTTTGTTGTCTGTGGTTGACCGAATCCTTTCAAGGATTTTGTCTGCTTTCAGGTTGGTATAGAGGGCAATGTTTAATCCTGGATCGGTTCGCTCACTTGAGTGCCAGAACGGATACAGATCCTCGCCCCTTCCTATAATCTCTCCAAAAAGAAGTGCGTCATATTTGCGAGGACGAATAATGTTTTGATTGAGATCGCTCGGCTCAAATATCTTAACCTGCACTTTTGCCCCGAGTGTCTGCCATTGTTTTTGAAGTGTTTCGGCGGTGATTTTAAGATCAGGTGCATCACCAGTAGAAATAGAAAATGAGAGAAGTACAGTTTTTTTATTGATAGTTTTTTCGAATATACCCGAGCTATTTCTAATCCAACCAGCTTTGCTGAGAATTGCTTGTGCCATTGTAAGTCTTTGTTGTACGCTGTTTTCCGTTGATGATCCTGAGTACATACTAGAATTGAGTACATGAGAACTGGCTGACGAATCCCTTAAAGTGGCAGAGGGAATGGCACTATTTTCTATTTGTCCGTACCCAGAGAGTAGACGATCTACAATTGCCTGTTTGTCTACTGCCACATTAAGAGCATCGCGGACTTCTTTGTAAACAAAAACGGGCGCCAGATTTTGATTAAAAAATACTCCAAAAATACGTGGCAAGGGTGCTCGTACGATGAGTGACGAGTGGAGGTCAAGTGAGGGTATCGTTACTGGTGATATTCCTCCCATGCTTTGTATCTCGCCGTTTCTAAAAGCGTTTTCAAGTTCTTTTTCGTAACCGTATGATTTTATAGTGAGATGAGTAATGTATGGTTCCCCGAATGCATATTTGTTCCACGCAATAAGGTGATATTCTCTCGGTAATCCACTTGCTGCATATGAAATACTTTCTATTTTGTAGGGTCCGGAACCCACTGGCTTTACATTAAATTGGCTAAATGGAAATTCGTCGTCAGTTGCCGTATTCCAGATATGTTTTGGTAAAATACCGAGCGTGAGGTTCTGAATAAACGGGGAGTAGGCCTTGGGTAATATAAACTGAACAGTGTGATTGTCTACTTTTTCAACTCGAACACCATCCCAACTCGCTTTGCGGGGACTTTTAAGATTTATATCTTTTGCCTTGCTGACCGTGAAAACTATATCGTCTGCAGTAACCGGTGTTCCGTCATGGAAAGTCGCATCGGCACGAACTGTGCATATGTATGTGAGACCGTCTGTCGAGGTCGTACAAGACTGTGCAAGATCATTTTTTAGCTTACCCGTAGTAGAGTCTGCCTTGAGTAAGCCGGAATATATAAGGGAAGTGATATCCTTATCGATATCGGATGTTGAAAGGATTGGATTAACGAAACGAGGGGATCCAAGATCTCCTTCAGTGAGTGCACCTCCATGTTCGGGTACTTGGACGAGAAAGAGTCGATTAACCTGATAAAGAAGTGTGAGAGATGAAAGAACAAAAACTGCGACAAAGAAATAAAATATCACTTTTTCGGTGAGGGAAAATGCCTGAATGACACGCATTATTTTATCTGAATATGGAAGACGCCATCTTTTGCGAGGCGTATCTGTGTGTATAACTGGGTCTGTTGAGTCTAGGGTCACGATGGTGAATAATTCGTAAGTCAGAACTTATTTCTTTACATTTATTTTCCGCCATCAGAATATTTTTTTACTGAAAAATTTCTTCACGCTCGATAATCAAGAAAACGATGTACTTCTCGTGTGCATAAGTGTATTCTCACACTCGTCGTCCTTGTTTTCAAATTGTCTGCGCGATGCGTCTGGAAATAAACGTATTTGATAAAATTCTAACTCACTCGATTAAATATGATGGTATTTATAATAGTTTAAATCATTTAGGCTAAGAGAATGCTGAACGATGTTACGGTAAAAAGAATAGCGATGATGATTGTGCTAACAAAAATGACCTTGTCTGCGCCTCGCTTACTATGATGTCCAGATGAAAAGCCGTCGCCGCCTCCAAAGGTGCCGCCAGCTCCTGCTTCAGATGGTTGGATAAGAACACCTCCAATGAGGAGTACAGCCAACACAATTTCTATATACGGTAATATATGAGCAATACCCATGATTCAATTGGTTAATAGAGTTATTATACCTATTTTAGAAAAGGATGCAAATTTAGAGTGTATGTCTAAGCTCAGATACATCTTGCACTCATTGGGTAACTAATGACATGCACATTTTTAACAAATTCCGTGGAACGAAGACAAAAAGAGTGCCGAAATGAGATGTACAGACTCAAACATCAGTTTCATCGAATTATTCGGGATTAAGATAGAGGTGCAACACTTTTGTGTTGCAGTCTTCTCTCGCAGTACAAGTCGAAGAGACAGAAAAAATGTAAATTACCTTAAAAGAAGAGGCTGTGCAAAGTCTTGGGCCTTGGCAGTGTTTAGTATTAGGTTTTTCAGCAGAAATGCTCAAGAAAGATATTGAAAAATGAGTTTGGAAAGCTAATAATGGTCTAAACTAGAGTCGACACTACCCACAAAATCTATCCGCTTTTCGAGTAGTTTTTTGTTGATTGATTTGGACTGTTTGGTGAATGTGGTTGACGTACACAGGTCCCATCCGTATACTATGGGCACTTATTATTTACGGATATGACTTTTTAAAACTTATATGAAAAAAACACTACAAAAAAAAGCGATTACAAAAGAGAGTACTCATTCGCAGAGTGTCACGGGATCTCGCATTATTCCCCTTGGTAGCCGAGTTTTAATTCGGCCATTCACAAAAGAAGAACTAGAAAAACAGGGTGGCACAAAAAATACGTTTGGAATTATTTTGCCAAATGCGGATTCAAAGGAAAAGTCAGAACAAGGTGAGGTTCTTGCAGTCGGCCCTGGGGAATGGCGAGAAGGAGTTGTGGTTGTTCCAAATGTTCTCGTCGGTGATCGTGTGTGTTTTTCTAAATATGGTTATGACGATATCAAAGTTGACGGAGAAGAATTATATCTTATAAAAGAAGAAAACGTATTGGCAATATTAAAATAAAAACTATTATGGCAAAACAAATCATTTTTAATGAAGACGCTCGCAAGGCACTTAAACGAGGAATTGACCAAGTGGCAGACGTCGTCAAAGTAACTATTGGGCCAAAAGGCCGCAACGTAGTTTTAGATCGTGGGTACGGTACACCTACGGTGACAAACGACGGAGTTTCTATCGCGAAAGAAATTGTGCTCAAGGATAAATTTGAAAATATGGGTGCAGAAATTATTAAAGAGGTAGCAACTAAAACCAATGACGTAGCGGGTGACGGCACCACGACGTCGGTTGTACTCATGCAAGCTATTATCACTGAGGGTATGAAGCACACCAACATGGGCCTAGGGGTCATGGGTATTCGCGCAGGTATTGAATCTGCAGCTAAAGACGTCGTCGCAGAACTGAAAGCCATGGCAAAAGACATTAAAACAAAAGATGAGATTCGCCAAGTTGCAGTCATTTCAGCTGAGAGTGAAGAGATTGGCAGAATCATTGCAAATACTATTGACAAGGTGGGTAAGGACGGAGTGGTGACTGTGGAGGAATCGCAGTCTTTCGGTGTGGAGAGCGAGGTGGTAGAAGGACTAGAATTTGATAAGGGTTACATTTCTCACTACATGCTCACAAACACCGAGCGAATGGAAGCAGAGTATAAGGATGTACCAGTGCTAGTGACAGACAAAAAAATTTCTGCCATTAAAGATATTTTGCCACTTTTGGAAAAAATCGCTGCAACTGGTAAAAAAGATTTAGTTATTATTGCAGAGGATGTCGACGGTGAAGCTCTCACTACTTTTGTCATAAACAAGTTGCGTGGCGGTTTCAATGTTTTAGCTATCAAGGCTCCTGGTTATGGTGACCGCAAAAAAGACATGCTTACCGACATCGCCACAGTACTCGGTGCGGAAGTTGTTTCAGATGAAGTCGGAGTAAAATTAGAAAACGCAGAGCTTTCTTCTCTTGGTCGTGCAAGCAGAATTATTGCCACCAAAGATAGTACAGTGGTTATTGGTGGTAAGGGTAAAAAAAGTGATATCGATGCTCGAGTGGCACAGCTTAAGGGTCAGCGAGAAGCGACAAAATCAAAGTTTGATATTGAAAAAATTGACGAGCGGATTGCTAAATTGACTGGTGGTGTTGCGGTTATTCGTGTAGGTGCCGCCACAGAAACAGAAATGAAATATTTGAAGTTAAAAATCGAAGATGCTGTTAATGCTACCAAAGCAGCAATTAGCGAAGGAATCGTCACTGGTGGAGGAACAGCTCTCGTCAAGGCAGCAATGATTGTACGACAGAAATTCGACAAAAAAATCATTAAAAATTCCAGTACCTCCTCTAAAGGCGCATCAAAAGTCTCCGCGGATGAATATGCTGTTGGATATGAAATTGTACTCAATGCCTGTGAGACACCATTGCGACAGATTGCTGTGAATGCTGGTAAAGGCGACGGATCTATTATTGTTGAACGTGTCAAAATGGCAAAAGATAACGGTGGGTATGATGCGCTTGCAGATGTTATGGTTCTCGACATGTTTGAAGCTGGTATCATTGACCCGGTTAAAGTAACCCGAACTGGTCTGCAAAATGCCGTATCTGCTTCAGCAATTCTTCTGACCACTGAAGTGTTGGTCGCCGAAGAACCAAAAGAAGAAAAGCCGATGGGTGGAGGTATGGGTGGCGGGATGGATTACTAGAGGCTTTGAAGTAAGATTGAGTTGCGATTTTTATACTGTTCTGTGAATTTTAAATTAATCTAATTGTCGGCAAGCAAGGTGGCTCTCAGACTGACCGCAATAGGCCATAATTAACTGTTACCCAACTCTCCTGAATAGTTTTCTGTTAAATCTGAGGTCCTCCGTGTTTCCTTTGAACATCATATAGCTTGTTTCGCATTTTCTCAATCTTCGAGAGAAGAGTTTTTGGATTGAG
>JBBQLO010000025.1:0-10775 GCA_038327915.1 Parcubacteria group bacterium
GGGTGCGGAAGGCGGACACGGGGAGGAACACGCCTCATGGAGTGTTCTGGAGCGGATGCTGAGTCGTGACGGAATTCATTGTCAGAGTCATCACTTACACATTTTTAATAAAATAAGTTCGAGCAAAGTCGTAAAGACACAAACAGAAAAATTAACCTCGGGCATATTGTGGAATATTATCATGTGAAACTTGTGGAATGACGATCACTGGTGAATACAGAGTGAAAAAACAAGTCAGTGGTAAAGAACATTATTACACTTACTACCACTGTTCCAAAAAACGACGAGATATGAAATGTCCTGAACCATGTATTCGTCAGAAAGTCTTGGACAAACAAATTTCATCACTTCTTCAAAAAGTTTCTTTGCCACAAGATTGGGCGGACTATTTAAACTGTCGTCTAGAAGACGACAGAAAGGAATCTGCCTAATCTGTTTCTTTTTTTGTTAAAAAGAATGAAAAACTCCTCCGAGATATCACAGATAAGCTCCAGCGACTTTTGGATGGATATTTAGACCAAGATGTAGAAAAAGAAATTTATTGTGAACAAAAAGCTAAACTACTTTCTAAGAAAAAGTCACTGAAGGAAGAAATATCTCTGAATGAGCAAAAGCAGAAACATTGGCTCGAACCGATGGAAAGATGGGTAAAAGAGGCACAGAATATGGAAAAAATTGCATTGGATAGAAACCTTTTCCACAAAAAGGTTGCTGCCAAAAAAATCTTTAGCTCGAACCTCCTCCTTTCCGAAAAACAGGTGCGCGCTTGCTCGCCAGATTCGGATTATTTTCTGGAGGATTACGAGGGGAATTTTGGAGGAAACCATTGGAACGCACTTCGTGCATCCCACATTCTTGCTTCTTCAAAACCGATTTGTTCTATTTTGGTGCCGAGACCCAGATTCGAACTGGGGACCTATTCCTCTTCAGGGAAGCGCTCTACCAACTGAGCTATCTCGGCATGTCTATATACTACACAAAAAAATTAAAGTTGCGACTATAAATCTTAATGAAACTAAAATTTATAATTTCGAAATTATTTCACTTTCTTACTTCTTAAAACTATTTACAAATGTATTGAAATTATCAAGGTTGGTCTTAGCTCCCCCATAGGCGTGCAAGATTGCTTGTCCATATGGCTTTAGGAAGTAAAAAGCTCCCGCTGCGGTACCAATAATAATAATCCAGTACAGAAGAGAAAAAAATCTGGACAAACGCATGTGTCTTTGTATAGAACGCAAAATATCATTATTTTCTTCGGATAATGCCACGGAACGATGTAAAAGTTCTCTATCTTCAGGTGTCATAAATATATGTTATCAAAAAAAATACAAAAAAGAAAGTTCTGTACCACCGGCAGGGATCGAATCTTACAGATTCTATACACCTGTTCTGTTTTCTTTTCGTGAGTACACCCAAGAAAACAGAACAGGTTTTCGATTCCTGACGAAAGCCATAACATGGCTTTTTCCGGTGCAACAAAATTTCAAAAAAATTCTGTGCCACCGGCAGGAATCGAACCCACATCTATCCCTTAGGACGGGACTGTTCTATCCATTGAACTACGGCAGCAAACTCCAATATAAGGAGTTTATTTCAATTATGAAGTTAATCCCAAAGCTGCGGCGATTTTAGGTTTATTAAACCCAATAATAATTTCATCTCCAATAACGATGACAGGGACTCCTAACTGTCCTGACTTATCCATCATCTCTCGACGTTTGTCAGCGTCAGCAAATACGTCAATATTTTCATACACTACATTGTTCGCATGAAAATAATCCTTGGCCATTACACAATAATGACATGTAGGAGTCGAATAAATTGTTACTTTTTTTGTTGTATCAGTCATACGTTTTTTGGTTATGCTAGAATAATAGAATTAAATGAATAAACTAAATGAACACTACATCCCCGAACGTCTCACAGCACAGGTACTGCAAGTATATCAAAAACTCTTTTTAAAGTGTAGGAGGCGTAGTAGTCTGTCCCACCAGCTACCATCCACTTTATCCGGTGATGTTGAAGTAGTGCTGTCGAATACAACAACCATATTTTCATTTTGCTTAGCAACACTGAACTTGGAACGGATTTCGGCTTCAACACCGAGGGTGGTCTGTAAACGTTCCATGCGAGTACGTAGATCATTTTCCCGTACCTGCAACTCAGCTGTTTGCCTCTTGGCATTTTCTTTCAAAACTTCACTCTCACCTTGCTTTTGATATACTAAATACAGAGACCGTAGAGAAAAAAGAACGAGAATGGCCAACACCAGAAGTGTCAGCCGATGATAAACGATTTTCCGAACCTTGCGTTTTTGCTGAAAATCAAGCATGATAGTCAGTATATGCTTTTCCAGCAAAAAAACAAAAAGAAAATCCAAGTTGTCTGGACAGTCCTCGTCATTATTATCATTGCGAGCATGATTATGCTCTACTTACCTGCTATTTTTAGTTAAAAGTTTTATTTAAAATCTATTACTTTTTAAAAAGTGAATCTCAAAGCGAAAGGCCACCCGAAGGTGACCTGTTGTATAGAAAGCGCGACAGCTTTTTATTTTTTTCTCAAAGATGGCCACGTAAACATCACCCACAACCACGTAAGCAGCGGTGGAGGGAGTTCCTGCTTCGGACAAATGTCTCGGGCGCGAAAATACCCTTCGATTAGATACATCAAAAATAGAACAGCTACAATAATATAACACAAAAATGGTGACATAATTCTTAAAAGAAGATATCACAAATATATTATGAAGTCAAATATCAGCCCGAACGCATCATTTTGAGAAACACGTCTTGGGGTATATTGACCGTGCCACGAGCCTTCATTTTCTTTTTACCTTTTTTCTGTTTCTCACGAAGTTTCATTTTTCGAGTAATGTCCCCACCGTACATATGTTGGGTCACATCTTTACTAAAGGCAGCCACGCTTCGTGAAGAGATAATCCGGCCAAGAGCTTTTGCTTGAACCTTCATCACAAACATTTGACGCGGAAGAAGACCGTGGAGTTTCTCGACTGTTTTTTCTGCTTCTGTTTCCACCGTTCGTCGCGAGACCACTCGAGAAAATGCCGGCAAGACTTCGTCAGCAACGAGAACATCAAGCCGGACCACATCAGCTGGACGCATACCTTCTATCTCGTACGAAAGTGAGGCAAAACCGGCGGTGACGCTTTTGAGTGTATCGAAAAAATTACGCATCATTTCTCTCAAAGGCATGCGTAAAAAAAGCCGTGTTCGATCCTCTCCAAAGTTTTCCGAATCCCCCACTTCCGCTTCATGGTCGTACAAGATTTGCATAATATTGCCGAGGTATGAGAGTGGTGTGATGATAACCAATGAAGCCCACGGCTCTCGAATTTCTTTAACCAAACCGTCATCGGGAAATTGTGCCGGTGAAAATATAGTTTCCTGTTTACCATTGGTATACGTCACTTCATATGTAATTGTTGGCATCGTCACAACGAGGTCGAGATTGAATTCTCTACGCAGTCGTTCAGTGATAATTTCGAGATGAAGCATGCCGAGAAAACCACAACGAAAACCACGACCGAGTGATCCGGATGATTCTTCTTCGTATGTGTAAGATGAGTCAGAAAGTTTAAGCTTGCCCAAGGCCTGTTTGAGGGTCGTGAAATCATCTTGACTTTCTGGATAAATAGAAGCCCAGACCACAGGTGAAGGCGACATGTACCCAGGCAATGGTGGTTCAGTATCAAATGTACTGGAAACAGTATCCCCGACCGACGCAATACCAGGCTGTTTAATACCCGTAACAACATAACCAATCTCTCCTGCCGAGAGCATCTCAACTGGACGTTCGTCGGGAGCAAAAATTCCGACTTCGATAGCAGTAAAAGTCTCTTCAGCGATTTTGAACACGAGCGCGGTATTACGCGACACTGATCCTTCCATCACACGAATAAAAACAATAACACCGCGATGAGTTGAATACTTGAAGTCGAAAACCAACGCTCGAAATGATTTAGCAGCAGCAGAACCAGACAAGATTTCCGTTTTTGGTGGAGGTATACGTCGAACGATTTCAGTGAGAAGGCCCGCAACACCCTCTCCTGTTTTTCCAGAGACACATAAAATATCTTCTTCACGACAGTCAAGCAACTTCACAATTTCCGCCGTGACGTCATCAATACGTGCAAGCGGTGAATCTATTTTTGAAATAACTGGAATAATAGTCAGTCCGGCTTCACGTGCCATACCAAGTGTTGTCAAAGTCTGAGCCTGCACTCCTTGTGTCGCATCCACGAGAAGAATAGAACCTTCGACGGCCTTGAGTGCTCGAGACACTTCGTACGAAAAGTCGATATGTCCGGGAGTGTCGATGAGATTAAGAATATAGTCGGTTTTTTCGACACCCATACCTGTTTGGTATCGCATTCGGACAGGCTGCATTTTGATAGTAATTCCTCTCTCTCTCTCAAGTTCCATGGAGTCTAGTACTTGATCCTGCATTTTACGAGGTTCAATTGTGCCTGTAATTTCAAGCATCCTATCCGCGAGAGTGGATTTTCCGTGGTCTATATGCGCGATAATGCTAAAATTTCTGATATTATTCATATTCAAACATTAAAGCACATAAATGAATCTTGCACACATCAGGTGTGTGCGGAAAGTGAATAGCGTGAGTAGGGTTAGGACATTTCAGCATCAGGACCGATAACTTTGGCACGCCATATTTTTTTGTGAAGAGTTGAGAAAACTTCTTTCAACTCGACGGATCCGAGAAAATAGAGGAGTATAATCCCAGAACAAATACCTATACTCCCCGCAAGTAGACCTTGCAGAAAAACTCCACGCGTCGTTTCGAGATCGAATACATAAGGAAAATATGTCACAAATATATTCAGAAAAAAGTACGTAATATAACCCATAATAATAGAGGATGAAAAAACTTGGAAAAGTGTCTTCATAACACCCTTAGTGTATGTTGGAAATTCACTATTAAATCCAACCCAATGTAATATGAGATTAAGTGTCACACCAATAGAAAAACCAAGTGGAAGCATCAGAACAACAGTTCCTGGAATACCTGAAACTTTTAAAATAGATTCTACGAAATTACGGAAGAATAAATTCTGTTGAAATAGATGAACAAGGGCATATGACAAAACAACGATAAAAATAGACGACGAAACATTCATAATGAGTGGTGCTCGAGTCTTCCCTCGAGAGTAGTACGCTCGAACAAATAAAGTAACAAGATTTTGCGCAAGCAGAGAAAAAGTAAACAAGGCCAACGCTGCGGCAGTAAGTCGAGTGTCATTCCAGTTAAATCTTCCAGCTCCCAAAATAGTCCTGACAATCTGAGCTCGAAGAACAACGAATAGGATTGAGATAGGAACAGACCAGAAAATAATATGGCGAGTAGAAAGTATCATTTGTTCAACAAATTCTGTCTTACTACCCTGAGAAAATAATCGAGTAAGAAGAGGAAAAGCAGCCAGAGAATAGCTTACACCAATAATAGAAAAAGGCACAGACTGAAGATTAAAAGAAAAATTAAAAATAGAAATAGAACCAGGAACAAGAAAAGACGCAAAAGAAATAAGAAAAAGTTCAGTCAATTCATTTGACGATACTGTAATTGTTCGAGGAATAGAAGTTGCTATTATTTTGCCGATCACCGCAAAACGAATAGGGAAAAGAAACCGAGGCATGAAGCCTTGGTGAATAATAGATGGTAGTTGAATACCAAAATGCATACTCGCTCCGAGAACTACGCCCCAGCCGAGACCAGCAATGCCAAAAACAGGATACAGTACAACTATTCCAAAAATAATCCCTATGTTGTAGACAACAGGAGAAAGAGCATACAGGAAAAATCGTTTGTGAATCTGAGTAATGCTTGCGAGCAAATTAGAAAAACCAAGAAAAGTAGGAGATAGGATAAGTATACGAGTGAGCATTACCAGATCAGAAAATGAAGCCGATGCGGCGAATGGTGGAAAAAGAATACGAAGAAGAAAAGGCGCAAGAAAAAAAGTAATCAATCCTGAGACAAACATAAAACAAAAGAAAAAAGAAAATACTGTATCGATGAACTCTCTTGCTTCTTCTCCCCCACTCTCTTTTGATTTTTCAAACCGCTCCATCAAAAAAGGAATGAGAACAGAAATAGAAACAATGGAAGCAACCACCACAAAAAGCAGGTCCGGAATACGAAAAGCAGAATAATACAAATCTAAAGTACTACCAGCGCCAAATTGCGATGCCAAAATACTGTCTCTAATGAGTGCTAAAAGTTGTGAACATATTGCAAAGAAACCCAGGAGATATGCTGCCTGATGAAGCCCAGAAGTTTCGCGATTGAGGAAGTGTAACAGACGATTGACCATGAAAAACTCATCAAGAAAAATATAAGACTATTGAATCTTTTCTTTTACAGGAAGTTTAGATCCAGTTTGCGTAGTTTTGGTAGTTGCTGCAGGTTCCGAATTCTGGAATATAGGCTTGCCAGCGAGAAGAGCCGTGAGAATCTGGTCGATTTGAGTATTATCTCCATTTGTTGACTTAAGATCTTGAAACTGTGCAATTGCCTGAGCATGATCTCCCGTGGCTTCATAGGAAAGTCCGAGGAAATATTTTGCATTGGCGTACTGAGGTGAAAGTGACAGAGATTTCGAAAGAGCTACAATAGCACCCGCAAAATCCTGAGCGTTGTATTTTAGCAGACCGAGCTGGAAAAACAAAGTGGCGTCGCTTGGACTCAATACAGTGGCAGCGGTAACGGAATCAATAGCTCCTTTCAAATTTTTGTCAGCCACTTCAATCTGAGCGAGAAGATAGTATGCATCGAGATAATTTTGCTTTGCATTGATTGCTTGGATAGCGTACGAACGAGCTGCCGCAAGATTGGCGTGGTCAACTTCAAGTTGAGCAAAAAGAAGAACAATACCTGGATTTTTAGGATTTCGTCTCAATGCTTCGTTGTAAGAAAATTGAGCACTTTCATACGCACCAGTGATTTTTAATGGTACAGCACTTTGATACACTCTACCGAGAGAAATCCAGTTGAGATAATTTGCTGGGTCAGCATCACGAGCGGCGATACCCGCACGTATTGCATTGGAAAGAGTAGTTTGTACTTGAGCCTGAAGATCTGCCTGACTAACCTTTTTTGGATCCTGAGACACTATGAGACCGAGTTTGGTTACTTCTATTTCTGACAGAGAACGATAATAAGTATCGTAAGGCACAGAAACAATTGCTTTGTTCATTTCTACTTCACTTAAAGTAATGTCCTTTGAAACATTTAGTGCATGAGAACTTTTCTGAAAGTGCCAGAGAGATTCAGCATTTTTCCATAACCCATATGCGAGTGCAATGGATGCAAGAAGTAAGCTCACGAGCAACAATGACCACAAAAAATTTATTTTAGGATCTCGAGAAAAAACAGTAGATTCGTAGGCAAGCACAACCTGCTCTTCCCCTCCTGTATCGGCTACAATTTCGGCACCATTTTTCAAATTAGGTAATGAAATAGAAGCAAGAAATAAACCTGTAAAGAAAAAAGCGAGAATGAATATAATTGTACTTGGGACATAAATCACAGTCATAATCCACAAAGAGAGTGATATGAAAAAAGAAGATACGACGAGATATTTCGAAAGAGGGTCAAGCATTTTAGCAAATAAGCCTTTCCATCCGAGGTACAAATACATTCCAAAAAACAAAAGCCACGAAAGTATACCAAACAAACCGGTAGTAACAGCAAATGTTGGAAGAAGGCCAATCCCATACGAAAAGTCAGTATTCCAAAATACAGTAGATGTTATGGCATCTGGTTTGTATGAAAGCCACTGCATAACAAATGTATTGGGACCTGAACCAAAAAGCGGATGAGCTTTAATGGTCTGCCTTGCAATATCTACTGTCGTCCCGAGCGAAGGACGCGCCTCTACACTTGGGGCGATTTTAAAGAATGTGCTCACGTGTGAGCTGAGTTGAGTACCCCAGAACAAAAAGATGACCGAGATACAAAAAACAACAACGGAATACACAGGCAGACGAGACAGTGTGGAGGAACGAGGTCCAGTGAAAGCAGGAATGTGTTCGGAGACAGAAGATGTGTCAGATTTCAAACCTAAAAAAGACATTCTCGAAGCAAGACTGGAAGAAAAACTAGGATCAAGAAAAGAATACATGATAAACAAAAGAGAAGTAATCGCTAAAATAATCCAGATAAAATTAAAGTTGACTACAACTAGAAAGAAAAGAGAAAGGGCAAGGGCGAAAGCAAGTAAGACTTTCACTATTTTACTTACGGAAAGCATCTGTTGTGTGATAAAAGAAAGCAAGGCACCGACGCAGAAGAAAATGCCGACATTGTTCCAACTACCAAGAGGTGTGGCTGTGAGATCGGTAAACAGACCAAGAGAAAGAACCTGAGGTCCAAAAATAAATCGTATGAGCAAAAAGACCGAAAGAATAATAGCTGAGATGAGGAATACAGCCTGGGAATAAAAGATTCGCTTCTTGTCGCGAAAAAGTGTAGACACTAAAAAAAGATACACAAAAGAAAGTAATATAAAACCAACCGTACTTTCATCAAAAGAAATACCAAGAAAAGTCATTCGAGAAAAGCCATTGACGAGTCCTGCGAGCATGTAGACAACAGGAACCACTACAAATAATCCTAAGACGTAGCTAAGGCGACGTGGCAGGTCTATTGACCCAGACATAAAGCGAGAAATAATGTATAAAACAAGAGAAATGATAACCCCAAATGCAAAAAGAAGTGACGTACTAAACTGAGTAGAAATAAAAGAAACAGGTAAAAAGAAAATGGGGATAAGGAAACTTACTGCCAAGAGCACATAAAAAGATAATTTTTCAAAAAATAGAGCTCGAGATGTGTAAGTGGGTACTGGAAACTGCGTATGTTGTGACTGTGATGATAATGGCACGTTTTGTGAATTCTGTTGTTCCATATGAATGTGTAAAATTATTAAAACAAAATATATAAATTTAATATGTACATAAGAAGTATACTCCACTACATATAGGTATACAATGTGGATAATTAAAAAAGAAAAATCACACCTTTTGAGTGTGATTTTTCATGCGTTATATCTATAAGCCGAATTCTGTATCTGACTTTTGTCAGACGATAGGTATTTATCTGCTCACTGTGTTGCCACAGGAGTCAAGCGGCACTTCCCTACCCGCTGTGACAGCGAGTAGGGACACGACCTTGCATCGAAGTAAGGATTTTGCCGTTTCACTTCTACATTACTGCAGAACTTTCCGACATGCTATTGCAACAAGTACAAAAGCAAGTCGGAACCATTGGCTTTCGCCGTAGGCGTCTCTGCTCGCACCTCTCGTATTGCTACGGACGGGCGTTACCCGCTACTCTTTTCCAGTATGCACCGAGGTGAATACAGGAATCAATGTTCGGACTTTCCTCCCCTATACAGTCGCGGTTTGCACCGCAACATGACAGGAGCACCTATCTGACATAACAGAAAGATAGTACATTATTGAAATAAAAATAGAAAGCACCTGCATACATGTGTTGCATGCAAGACTCTTCTACTGAGGTATTACTTCAACCGTTCGCGTTGCATATCCCCAGTTCCCTGCGACGTCAACCGCTGAGTATACAACAGTGTGCGTCGTTGTCGCCTGTGGTGTACTTGTCGAAGCCGTCGTGTCTATCATCACTTGCGGAGTACTCGTACCGTCAACAGAGAAATACAGACCGAGATTGTTGTTTACCAGCGCGGGACCAGAAGGGTTTGCAGGATTTGGACTGGTGTCAGTCACACTGGCACCTAGGTCGGCATACGAAGAACCGTAGGTAATCGTCGCTGGATTGTTGCCTTGTATCGTAATAACCGGTGCGGTCGTATCTTTCGGTGTCGAAGAAGCGGTCGTGGTGTTTGCACTATTTGTCGACCCACTTGAAGTAGAAGATGCATGTTCCATCTGGAGCAATGCTCGCACATCATCTGCGGTCAAACATTGATTGTCAACACATATTTGCTGTTTGGCGTGAAATGTATTTGCAAAAACGTCCGTAATACCATTTGTCGCATCGGCAAGCCACACTTTCATTTTTGCAAACAAACCGTCAAAGAAACTTCCCGCAAAATTTCCACTCGTCTGTACACTCGCCAGTGTCGATGAGGCAGAGCTGGAGGCCAAACTCCAGATGTTTATATTCATTTGCTGTATTGCCTTTGCTAGTACTGCTGAGAATTTTGGATAATCCAAACCTTGTATTGTACCGTCCGCCGAGTAAGCGACAACTTCTGGAGTCACACTCGCCACTTCTTCGGCGATGAACCCAACCTGTCTTCGTGGATCATTAATGTAGCTTGATTTGTAATTGAAGAAGACAGGGCGCAACTTCATCACCTCGTCAATGCCATAAGTTATGGGCTGAACATTTTCTTTGAACCTGATCGATGAACCTCCACAGGCAGTAGTCGAAGTAGCCATGAGACCACTGGTGGTATTGAGACAGACGTAGAAACCAGTCGAGTCATTTCCCAGAGCAGGAGCAGAAATCGAGCCATTGACTGCTAGTTTTGCCGCAGGACTCGTCGTCCCAATCCCGACGTTGCCGTTTAATAATGTACTCGTAACACTATCATTCCCCAATACTACCTGATTACTTGCCAAGCCTTTTGCGTTGTAACCAATGACAGTGAGGTTATCTAAGACTGTACTCGTGGCAATAGAGCTATGTCGTGAGGCATATGCACCTATAAATGTACTATTTGTATCAATTACAGACGCTTCATTTCC
>JBBQLO010000026.1:0-10564 GCA_038327915.1 Parcubacteria group bacterium
GGTACCAACATCATGCTTATAGGCATAACAGCAAAGAGGTATTCTAGTTTTGTCCTCCCATCGCTATCATGCCACCGAGATGCATTGAGATATATCTTTAGAAACATTATTCCAAAAATTCCATTGAGCACGATGGCTAAACTATGAACTCGGAATCCATACACAAAAAATGCGAAGAAGTGAAACGCGAAAAAAACATTCATTACTAGCGGAATTGATTTGCCAGACTTTACAAGGCGAATGGTTAGAATCTGCTGGTATAAACCCCAGCCAAATACAAGACCAAAAACAAGAGTACCTATAAAGCTGTACGTAATGATATTCCATCCAAAATTTTTAAACTCAATAAACTGCTCAAAAAAATGCGTCACAGTGAATCTCCTCTAAAGGGAGAATGCACCATCTACATAGATAAGTCAATCTAAAACTTTGTAATTTTGAAGCGTTGAAAAGTAATTTATTTACGAATGCGCCTGTCCGAAGACACACGTCTTGAGACATCCATGACCGTGACTTAAAATTTAACAAGCAGAAGAACTCCGACGACGATTGCTGCAACTGCACAAATTACGTGTGAATATTTGAAAGGGAAAAAATGACTAATACCGTATGCGAGAAAAAATACAACTTCTGCAATAGTTATTAATGACATTATATTTTGATTAAAATGAATAAACGAACATGTTCAAGTGTAGCATAGCTTCGATTTTTTTGTTTTCACGTTCAATCTAAAACAACTGTACATTATAGGGATTTCAATTCCATATTTAATCATGGTAACTAGTTGCTAAAAACGTTATAATCAAGAGATGAACTTTTTAAAAATCATCAAAATATCTCGTCCACGCTTTTGGCTCTATGAGTTTGGTATGTATATTGTTGGTGTCGCTGCAAGTGGCGGATTTATACAACACCTTCATAATCCGCTTATCTATATATATGGGTTCTTTTTTTTAGTACCAGCAAATATTTTGATTTACGGAGTAAACGATGTCTATGATTATGAGACAGATAAAAAAAATCCACGTAAGACAGATTATGAAAGCTTAATTCCACCCGAACAACACAAGACAGTGTTGTTGTATGCCTTTGTCGTCTGTATCCCGTTTATTATTACTGGAATTTTTTTGTCTTTCAAAACAGAATTTTCTCTTCTCCTTTTTTTATTTTTTGCAATTTTTTATTCGGCTCCACCTATCCGTGCAAAGTCAAAGCCTGTACTCGATAGTATTTTCTCTGCGTCGCACTATGTTGTTACAGCAATATTTGGCTTCTACATTTCTGGTGGACACGACCTTGTACCTGCGGCCGTGATTGCCGCCTTGCTGTGGGCGGTCGCTATGCATGCATATTCTGCGGTTCCAGATATCTACTATGATTTAGCCGTTGATATTCACACGATTGCAACTTTTTTTAAAAAAAGCCGTACTATCTTTATATGTACTGCTTTATACATTACTTCAGCATATGTAAGTTTTCAATTTTTCCCGCAAGTTTCATATCTACTCGTTATTCCATATATTATTCTTATGATGAGATCTTTAAGTGCAGACGAAAAAAAATTAGCCACGTTATACACTTATTTTCCACCACTAAATGCTTTGGTTGGAATGATTATTTTCTTTTTAATTGCACTCCAGAAATAGCAACTTATAGCCCAGTAAGAGGTGAGGAGTCTGTGATTCCCACAATACGCTTGTAAGCCGTCTGTGCAGAGATGACACACATTGGCATACCGATTCCAGGATTAGTATTTGCTCCAACATAAAATAAATTTTTAACTTTTTTAGATATATTATTTGGTCGCCAAAATGCTGACTGTGTCAAAGTGTGTGCGAGACCAAGAGCGCTACCTTTGTAGCTGTTATAATCCATAGCAAAATCTTTAACACAGTAAATTCGTTTGTACTCAATAGCTTCGCGTAATCCATCTAGATGCATTTCTTTTTCAAGTATGTCAAAAACTTTTTCTGACCAAATTTCGAGCTGTGCATCGTCATATGCTAGACCTGCGGGAATTGGCACAAGTACAAATAAATTTTCTTTACCGAGAGGTGCAACATGCGTATCTGTTTTTGATGGGGCACAAACGTAGAGAGAAGGTTCGTGTGGAAACTGTGGAACTTCGGTAATATCTTTAAAATTTTGTTTCCAATCCTCTGAGAAAAAGAGATTATGATGCTTTAGGTTTGAAAATTGTTTACCGACCCCAAGATACATTATAAGCGCGCTCGGTGCCAATATTTTTTTATTCCACTTCTCTTCAGTACGCTCCGCATATTTTGGATCAAGGAGTTGGGTATCAGTGTAATGTAAATCTGCATTTGAAATGACGTAATCTCCATAGACCTTAGTGCCATTTTCTAGCTCGATTCCAACGGCATTTCCATTTTCGACGATTATCTTTTTGACAGGAGTGTTGTAATGAAATATTGCACCATTTTTTTCCGCAACAGTAGCAATTGCTTTTGGTAGTTCATACATACCCTTGTCGGGGTACCAGATACCGAGATCATAGTCGACATGATTCATCATACGATAAATTCCTGGTGCGTCTTTTGGTGCAGTACCTAGTAAAAGCATGTGGAACTGTAATGCTTTCCGAAGCATCGGGTGCGTAAAAATGCGATTAACAATTCGTTCCATAGAATTAAAAATTTCAAGTTTACGACCTTCGCGCATGACTCGAAAGTTAAATAAATCAAAGATTGAGTCATAGTTTTTATGAATAAATTCTTTTTTTGAAATTTCATATTGCCGAGCAGATTCATCAAGATATTCATTCAGCTTTTTTGATGATCCAGGTTCAAGCGATTCAAAAACTTGAGCATTTTTTTCTCGATCAGAATAAAAATCATATGGATAAGGAACGCCGCTAAAAAATATCCTGTAAGATGGTGTGAGGCGAGTCAGTGAAAAATAATCACTCAATTTTTCACCCAGAAGAGAGAAAAACTCACTAAAAATTTCTGGCATCATATACCACGAAGGGCCCATATCGAAAAGAAAACCTTGTTCAGAAAAAACGCGTGCACGGCCACCTAGGCTTTCATTTTTTTCAAAAACCTCGACTACAAAACCTTTTTTAGCAAGAAGAGCGGCTAAAGATAAACCTCCTATTCCTGCACCAACAATTAGAGCTTTTTTTCTCGTGAGAGAATTGCTTGATATGTTTTTATTTTGCATGTGTATTTAAAAAGATAAAAAATTTTTCAATTGTAGTAACTCGGGCTCGTTTCGAGAAAATATTATAGTCGTTATCCTCAACAACATCAAGTACACGTTCGTACAAGTTTGATGCCAATTGAATAGGAAAACGTGCACGAGACGAAAGCATAGGAATAGCAAAGTTTGCTTCTTTGTATAATTGTCGAGCACGACCAACTTGCATTTCCATTAAATGAACAAAGTTTAGTGTGATTCGATGATTTTTAATATCGTCTTCGCTTACGCCGAACTGCTTCATTTCATTTTCAGGTAGATATATTCGATTTCGTAATTCATAATCCTCCCGAATATCGCGTAAAAAATTTGTTAGTTGCATCGCGTAGCCAAGTTTTTCAGCGTAACTAAATGCAACACTGTCACTGTACCCAACAATATACGTGAGCATTAAGCCTACTACAGCAGCCGATCCATACATGTATTCCTTGAGCTCAGTATATGTTGCGTATCGGTTTTTTTTAGTATCTTGAATCATTGAGTCAATAAATATTGTACTTAATTCTAATGGAATTGAATAACGACGCATGACTACAGTCATCCCAAATAATACTGCGTTCTCTGATACACCTGTTGTGTAAGCAGTTATCCACTCTTTTTTCCACTCGCTTAAAGTGTGAGCGGGGCTTTCGTCGCCATGCGGGTTGTCAACAATCTCATCGGCGGTACGGAAAAAAGCGTATAGTACAAAAACTGCCTCTCTGGACTCTTTCGTAAAAAAACGAGTAGCAAAAGAATACCCAGTTGAGTATTGTTTTTGCATCCTTTTACAATAGTGAACTGCTTCTTTGTATGTCATGATGTTCGAAATTCTATTAGGTCAACCACCATGAGTAGCAATTTTTTATAGGAAGAATCAGCCTCCGCATGCTCGATTGTGTTTCGGGCACGATATAAACATGTTGCGATTTCTTTGTTAGTGTACGCGATTGCACCTGAATCTACAAACAAGTCTACGAGCATAGGATAATCTTTTTTATTGACTGGTTTTCCAGTATATTTTTCGAGCAATACTTTATGATTTGAATTACCATGCTCAAAAATATACTGAGATAATGGTGTGTGCTGATTTGACGAAACATCAGAAAACAAAGACTTTTTTATTTTTTTTGGATCACCCAATACATCGAGAAGATCGTCTTGCATTTGAAACGCAATACCTACATCTGTGCCAACTTGAGTTACCAAATCCTCTAGTTCAAGTCGCCCTGCTAGGGTAATACCAATACACATCGGGCGTACAAAAGAATAGTAAGCAGTTTTCAAACTATTTTTAATTAAAATATCTTTATCTGAAACTTTCTTCTGTGAAGTAATGTCGACATCAAGCATTTGGCCAATACAAACTTCATCAATCATCTGGGTAAAAATAGTCCGAATATTTTTTTCTAGTGTCGGATTACCATAATCAAAATTATTAAGACTCTCATAAACTGAATTAAACAAAATGTCTCCAACCAATACTGCCTGTGAGTCTGCAACATGACTCAGTTTACCAATTCGGTTTTGTTTTTTCATTTGCAATAAAGCAAATTCATGAGTGGTCTCAACCCCGTGACGTACGGCTGATTGGTCAATAATATCGTCGTGGACTAGGCAAAAGATGTGTAGCAATTCGATTGCAATAAGCACCTCGGCAATGTCCTCAATTTTTGCGTTCTGATGTGACTCGGCATAAAAAGACCATGCAATATAGGGTCGAATGCGCTTGCCACCCACGGCTATATTTTTAATATGTTTAATAATGTCAGAAACGAAGCCTTCTTGGGCAAGCTTGGTGTATACAATCTGCTTTGATGCAAGACGGTGGTTCAGTAATGGATCAAAAGAGTTTTTGAAATCGGTGAAATTCATGCCTTTTTCCCCATTCTATCGCTTTCGAATAAAAAAGTACATCAGGGTTCACGAGTCGTCTTTTTGAAATTACTTTTACAAATCATGCAAACCATTATCAGCGAAGACATTTTAAAACAATTTCTGGAAGCATATTGTGAAAAAATACAAAGTGTATAAAGATGCTTATTTTATCTACACCGATTAGCACTATTTATTTTTTTGTATCCACTTTATCAATACAGTAATTCCCAAGATACCTAGCAAAAATAACAAAATCATAACAATCAGTCCGAACAACCCGTTATTATTATAACTTCCTCCCATCATTCCACCATATCCATATGATTGATTCATCTGTGTTCCATACCCACCCATCATTCTCGTATATGAAGGACCTGAAGAATAATTTGCCCAACACCCTATGTAGGCTCTTCCCATATTTATATGTGCTTGAGTCAGTGTGGCAGAACCTTCTCCCCCCATCATATTTTCCATCGCAGTATGCTGTTGCTCTGTTATACCTAACCCCATATAGGCATCACCTAATTTTTCAAATTGGCTGTCTGTCACTTTGCCACAAATGATTTGGCTACTAGTACTGATATTTTGAGAAGAATAAATGCCCTGTAATGCAGTGGTAATACTTGTACTTTGAATCTGATGTGTGGTTGTCCCTGTTTGTTGGTTGTAATGTTCATTGCCCATCATTTCTTGTGCAAAAACAGTTCCAACGATAAAAAAACTGGCTACAAATAAAATTGATACGATATATTTTTTCATAATAAAGCAAGTGTTAATTATTAATGAGGGTCATCACCACCTAATCATACCTTAATTTCTCTAATATTAGCTAAACTGAATTTGGAATCGATACATGCCCATTCCACATGTTCCTTGAAGTATTCCCACTTTACCAGTGCCAATGTCAATATCTGTGCTTCCTGTCTGTGGAAGTACCTTATTGATATTCATACTTGGAATCCGTACTGATGAGGAACAATCAAAGGTACCCTTGGTATCAAAGCGGATTATTGTTGGTATACCCGCTTTTGCGACACTTATTTGTGGTTGATATCCACCTTTGGCATGTATTTCGACTATTTGCTTTGCATCTACAATACTGACATTGTGAGCATTTTCATTTTGGCCATAACCACCAGTATTCGTGCTTCCTTGAAAACTGGACTTTGAAAGTAAAAAAATGCTTCCGATGATAAACACTCCCACTAAGATTAAAATAGTATTTTTCATATTTAGAAATTAAATTATAAATTAAATATGGGTGGTATTACCCCAATCACAACTAGACTGTTAATAAGATTAAACACAGCAAACATAATAACAATAAGACCTGCTGTTTTGAAGAAAATACCTGCCTTTGAGCTGTTCTGAATACCGAATGAGCTGAAACTGACCAGGGCGAGAATAGGGAGCGTACCAAGAGCAAATGCCAGCATTGTTAGTCCGCCCTTGAGAAAACTTCCTGTCGTCAGTGTATACAATTGCATTGATTGAGTAAATCCACACGGCAGAAAGAAAGTAACAATGCCAACAAGAATGGGTGTGAGTGTATGATTAAACTTTAATACACCAAGAGCATGTTTTGAGACATATTTTGGCATTGAGGGCTGAAGTCTTTTTGCCCAATTTAATACACCCAAAAGATTGATCCCCAAAATAAGCATCACAATGCCAATAATAATACTCAAGGTGAACGATACCGAGGCACTTAATGTGAATGCGGACCCTATTGACCCAATGACACCACCGAAAATGAAGAACGAGACAATACGCCCTCCATGAAAGAACAGTTGTGGTCTTACTTTGTCTCCTTCTTTTGCAAATGTTGCAGACATTGAAAGGACAAGACCTCCCACAACTGCCATGCAGGTAGAAAGTGATGCAATAATACCAATAACAAATGCAGTTCCATATGAGACGTTATTCCCGTTGATTAGATTTACTAAACCTATTTTTTGAAGCAGGAGAAACAGTATGGCAAACGTAATCGCAATGGGTATAGCAATCTTAAAATCAGACCAATTTTTTATCTTACTATTATTTTTATTTATTTTTTCTGTGGAAAGAGTATAGCCGTGTTTGAGTAATATCTGTGTAAGATCTTGTGCTATAACATTTTTCTCTTTATCCCCGAAGTTACCGGTTATTTCAACCGAGTCGGTATTGAGATTTGATTTTGCTTTCGTGATGTATGACACATCTTCTAATTCACTTTCAGTTACGAGTATGCACGCATTACAATGCATACCAGAAACATAAAAAGTATGTGTTTGTTGATTATTATTTTGAGTAGACATAATTTTTTATTAATTTTCCGCCTAAGTAAAAGGTGGTAATGGGTAATAGTGTCATTTGGAGGACAGGCAACAAGCCAACGTGGACAATAGGAAGAAGTGGCATAAAATAAGTATAGTTCCACATTCCAATTCCTATACGTTCAACAAGTATTCCTATAATTGCACCAATAATAATGAGTAAAAACGACCGATAGAAACTCCATTCTAAAAACCATAAATAATTATGATATATAAAAGCTAAAATGCAGAAGATGACTAGAAAAATAATCACATCTCCAACACTTGCAAATACACAAATTGAAAAGTGCTTGAAAAATCCTGTATAGCCCTTATACAAAGGAGCTTCCATGTTTTCCCATATGAGATTTAATGCAAATGCAATACCACTCATAGCAGAAATAATGGAGAATAATTTATTTTTCATAAATGTACTAGTTACAGTTTTTTAGTTTTCAAGCGAAGAGAATTACCAACTACAGACACACTTGAAAATCCCATAGCAAGACCTGCAAACACTGGTGAAATAAGCCAACCGAAAATTGGATAGAATAGACCTCCTGCAAGTGGAATACCGATAATGTTGTAGAAGAATGCCCAAAAGAGATTTTGCTTGATACCTCGCATCGTTATTTTTGAGAGATTTATAGCTTTTACTATTTTTGATATATCTCCATGTAAAAGAGTGATACCCGCACTTTCAATTGCTACATCGGTTCCAGTTGCCATTGCAATTCCAACATCAGCCTGAGCAAGAGCGGGAGCGTCGTTTACTCCGTCCCCTGCCATTGCTACAATTTTACCAAGAGACTGCAATTCTTTAATTTTATTGAGTTTATCTTCAGGCAATACTTCAGCGTAGAATTCATCAATGCCTATTTGTTTCGCAATATATTCAGCAGTGTTTTTGTTGTCTCCTGTTAGCATGAAAACTTTAATGCCAAGCTTATGAAGCTGGGACACCGCTTCGATTGCCTCAGGTTTTATTGCATCTGCCACCATTACAACTCCAAGTACTTTTTCTGAAGTTGCCAAAATCACAGGTGTTTTTCCCTCGGTAGTTTCTTTTAATAGCACGTTCGTATCAAAAGAAAGATTGAGGTCTGAAATTAGTTTCGTGTTGCCAACAAAGTATTCTATATTTCCGATTGTACCTTTTAATCCCTTACCCCCAATTGCATCAAAACTTTCTACAGAGTGAAGAGAAAGATTTTTTTCTTGAGCATAAGAAATGATGGCAAGAGCGATAGGGTGCTCAGATTTTTTTTCAAGTGATGCTATAACTGCAACAAGTTCATTGTCACTTTGCTTTTCTTTTTCTCCGGAAAAATTTTGGATTGATACAAGTTCTGGTTTTCCTTTTGTTAAGGTTCCTGTTTTGTCTACAACAACTACATTCACCTTGTGTAGCTTTTCAAGGGTGCCCGCGTCTTTTATGAGGATGCCTTCCTTTGCTCCCTTGCCAACGCCCACAATAATAGCTGTTGGTGTAGCAAGTCCTAGCGCACACGGACATGCAATAACAAGAATGCCAACAAAGGACACAAGACCAAATGACAGAGCTTCTGAGAATCCGAGATAGTGAGTACCAATAAGTAGCCACGAGGCAAGAGAAAGAAAAGACAGAACCAAAACAATAGGTACAAAAACGCTTGATATTTTGTCTGCCAATGCTTGTATGGGTGCTTTGCTTCCTTGTGCGTCCCCAACCATTTTAACAATATGAGCAAGCATCGTTTCAGAGCCAACCTTTGTCGCTTTGAAAGTAAATGAGCCACTCGTGTTTATTGTTCCTGAAATTACCGTATCGCCAACATTTTTCTGCACAGGCATTGACTCACCTGTAATCATTGCCTCGTCTACGTATGAGGATCCTTCAGTAAGGATTCCATCCACGGGGATTTTTCCTGCGGGCTTTACCACTATCAAATCTCCGTGAACAACCGAACCTATTTCAATTTCAATTTCTTTTCCATCTCTCAGCACAAGAGCAGTTTTTGCTTGGAGATTGAGTAATTTTTCAATCGCATCTCCAGTTTTTAACTTAGATCGTGTTTCAAGATATTTACCAAGAGCAATAAATGTAATGACGACAATGGTCACGTCATAGTATGTGTGAGTAACATTTATATATGGACGGAGAGTTTCCTCAAAAGCAGTTACGATAAAGCTGTAGAGAAATGCTGCGGATGTGCCAATGCCTATAAGACTATCCATGTTTGCCTTACCGTATCGTAAGAAACGATAAAAACCGAGTAAGTAGGGACGACCTACAACAAAAAGCGTATATGTAGCAAATATAGGCAACAAGTGGTGGAAGAATTCACTCCAGATGTACGGCATTTCTCCCGTAATTTTGAATTGAGTTAAAATATCCCATCCCATTATAAAAACACTGACGAGAGCGAGAGGAATAACAGAAATAACTTTATTTCTCATTTCTGCAAGCTCTGCTAGCTTTTCATTTTTTGATTGATTGATTCCGAGATGTTCGGCGTGTTCAGAAGCTGGCATGTTTGCCGTCATATTTTCCTGCCCTTTTGTTTGTAGAACAAGAGAGTAACCAAGTGGTTCAATTTTTTTAGATAGGTCGTGCGGGTTTATTTTTGTCTCATCATATTCAATCTTTGCTTTTTCAGTCACATAGTTTACTTCCACAGAGTGCACACCTTCAGTCATTTTGAATGTTTTTTCAATAATACTTGCACACGAGGCACAATGCATTCCCTTAATGTTAAAAGTGGTATTGTATGTTTTAGATTGAGTCATAAAATTAATTTTGAAATTATTTTCTTTTAATGCGATACACTTTCAATATCTCCACTACCGACTTGTCAGTCTGACCTTTTTGTATTTGCTCCACAACACAAGTTCCAAGATGATTCT
This sequence comes from Parcubacteria group bacterium, assembly GCA_038327915.1. GTDB lineage: Bacteria > Patescibacteriota > Minisyncoccia > Phycocordibacterales > DATDWN01 > CAIXDB01. Next base: position 10,260 of record JBBQLO010000026.1, read on the forward strand.
CCATTAAAATATCTTCTATATTTGAAAGCCCTTGCTTAATAGAAGAAGTTTGCGTAATGACATCTACACAATAAGTGCCTTTTACTATCATATCTTGCAGTCCACGAACCTGCCCTTCAATAATCTTAAGACGTCTAACAAGTTTTTGTTTATCATATTTCATATACGGAAAGCATATACCCCCCAGGAGGTATTGTCAATGTACTGTACAGTTAACCATATGAGGTGACAGATATGATAGATTGGGGTGACAAAGGTTAATTATCAAAAATATGGCAAACAAAAATCAAAAATCAGCATATGAA
>JBBQLO010000027.1:0-9757 GCA_038327915.1 Parcubacteria group bacterium
CCGACAATCTTTGCAATCTCTTGTTGTTCCACTCCTTTATCTAAAAGTGATTCGATTCGATCGCGCAGATACAGATTCAAATGCGTGTATGTTCTCATATATATCAATTATACGAGTTGCACTTCAAATGAGAATTTTCAATTTATGAAAAAATTTCATATCGAGACGGGTATGGCAATTAGTTTAGTTGGGTATATTGCAGGGGCAATATACCTAAACGGGATTGAAAGCTGGTTGTACGGAGTTTTGGCTGTGTTGATGACGGTGATCGCCTTCTGTTTACAGACGGCGAAAGCCTGAACGCGAGCAGGGAAGGTACATCGAACCTTCCCTGCTTTTTTATACAAAAATTTGTAAATACAACCTCAAAATCTCTTTGACTAAAAATGTTTCCGGCACATCGCGCAGAAGCTTAGAAAATTACAACGGTATTCCGTTAATAATTTTCTTGAGCGACGAGCGCTGAAGAAATTCGCGAGCACGCGAATATTCTGGTGTCGGAAACATTTTTAGGAAAAAGAGATTTTGAAGCGGATACTATTCAACAATTTCAGAAACAGTTTCCTCCGCTGTTTTTTCTCCTTTCTTTTCACTCTTCTCTTCTGCAATCACTTCCTCACGAACAATAGGGGTAGGTGCTGCCGACTGAATATCAATCTTCCAACCAGTTAGTTTTGCTGCGAGTCGGACGTTTTGTCCGCCTTTTCCGATAGCAAGAGACTGCTGGTCTTCAGAAACAACCACTTTAGCAGCTTTTTCTTGTTCATTTAAATCAATAGAAATAATTTTGGCAGGTGAAAGTGCTTCTTCAATAAATTTTTTTGGATCTTCACTCCATTCAATAATATCAATCTTCTCTCCACCAAGCTCAGACATAACTGTGGAGACACGGACACCTCTCTGGCCGACCATAGAACCAACGGGGTCAATATGTGAATCTATCGAAGTCACTGCTATTTTAGTTCGACTTCCTGCTTCACGAGCAACAGATTTAACCACCACCGTACCGTGCGCTATTTCTGGCACTTCAGTTTCAAATAATTTTTCTAAAAACTTAGGGTGTGAGCGGGAAAGTCGCAAAAAGACTCCCTTACCACTGTCTTCAACGCGGTACATATAAGCTCTGATACGCTCACCTTGCCCGAATCGCTCGCCTGGAATTTGTTCTTCATAAGGAAGCAGTCCTGTCGCCCGACCCATTTCAATAAAGAGATTGCCCCGCTCCATGCGCTGTACAGTACCAGAAAGAATTTCTCCTTCACGTTTACCATACTCACCAAGCACCGACATTTTTTCAGCCTCACGGATTTTTTGCATAATAACTTGCTTGGCAGTTTGAGCAGCAATGCGACTATAGTCGTCCTGAGCTTCAAGAGGGAAGATCATCTCCTCAGAAAGTTGAATATCTTTTTTAATTCTTCGTGCATCAGAAAGAAGAATATGCTTTTCAGAGTCAAAGAGAGTTTTCTCTTTAGCTTTTTCTTCTGGGGTCAATTTTTGTCTTTCTTCATCCGTACGATGTGCTTCGAAAGCTTCCAATTCTTCTTCTGTCATAAAAACAGTTGATTCATCTTCCACAATTTTAATCTGAAACATTTCAGTTTTACCTGAATTTAAATCAAATGTAGCACGAACAATCTGACCTCGCTTACCGTATTCTTTTTTATATGCGGTCGCTAAAGCCAGCTCGATTGCCTCGATAATTTTCTCTTTTGGAATACCTCGTTCTTCTTCAAGTTGGGCGAGTACTGAATGTATTACTTTTAGATCAAGCATATTTTTTTATTAAATAAGTATTAAATGTTGCTAAATGTGGTAAAAAAATGGCCCGCCACGAGGCGAACTTCAATAAAAACATACTACCATGTGATGTATAATCATGTCAAACATCAAAATACAAGGGGTTGGTAATTTGCACAAAATATGCATATGTGATATTGTGTGAAAATAATGCTTACCAAAACAAAGAAACACAAAATCATAGCGGAAACTCAGGTTCATGCTACAGATACAGGCTCTCCTGAGGTTCAAATCGCTATTTTGTCGAAAAGAATCGATGAACTCGCAGCGCATCTCAAAAAGAATGCCAAAGACAACCACTCTCGGCGTGGGCTCCTCCAAATGGTTGCAGATCGTAAAGCTCACATGAAATACCTCGAAAAAAAATCACCTCGTCGATACAACTCACTTGTCAAGAAACTTGGAATGAAAAAATAGTCTTTTTTCAACATCTTTGGTACCATTATATAATGGTAGTGGGCTTGTTTTATCTTTATTGTAATATGTGTGTATGTGCCTTTTTACTATTAATAGTGAATATTGAATTTTTTATATGTCAGTCATAAAACACAAAAACCAGCGAGTCGGTATTTTTATCGACACGCAAAACCTGTATCATTGTGCTAAAAACATTTACGGCGCTAAAGTAAATTTTGATCAAGTTGTCAAAGATGGATTACTCGGACGTTCTCTCACGCGAGCCGTCGCCTATGTTATCACTACCGAATCTGGTGAAGAAAAAAGTTTTTTCGAAGCTCTTGGTAAAATGGGAATTGAAACAAAAACCAAAAACCTTCAAATATTTTCAGGGGGGGCGAAAAAGGGAGATTGGGATGTCGGTCTTGCAGTGGATGCCATTAAGCTAGCACAAAAACTCGACGCAATTATTCTCGTAACAGGAGATGGAGATTTTGTACCCCTTGTCGAGTATCTACAAAACGAAGGCTGTCAGGTAGAAGTTATGTCCTTCGGTAAATCGTCCTCAGCTAAACTTATCGAAGCATCAGACGATTTCATTGATCTTGACCTTAATCCGGAAAAATATCTTATCGGATGGAATGTTGGGCGTCGCCGCACCCCTCGCAGAATGCCTCCTGCCAATAAAATGAACAATTCTTAGTCTCTGTAGGCGAGAAAATCAATGAAGTAGGTGTATAAAAATTTTCTTAATTTATTACATTTTGGTACACTAGACAGTGATGAACGAAGAAAAATTACCTCTAAAAAATGAAATAAAGAAGTCTTTGGTACCACAAAGTCCTTTGAAAAGCCTGCGAACATACCAGGGGGACATTGAAGCTGTTATCGGTCAAAAAAATATATCAATTGCCTCTATAGCTATCGCAGAGGAAAGACGTCGAGAACACAACAGAGAAGAAATTCCTACCCCAAGCTTGCAAGTAAAAAACAAACTTTTTCTTACCATCGGAAGTATACTACTCGTTGGAGGCTGTGTGGTTGTAGGTGTATTTTATTATATTCGCTCGCATTCCACCACCTTAGTACAAGTACGCACGGAAACACTTATTAATTATTCAAAGGAAATTATAGTACCCACGAAAAACACAAGTCGAGAAGAGCTCATTCGGTTAATTACGCAAAACAAAAAATACCTAGATTTACCCGTTAACTCCATTCTCTATCTTTCCCCTGGCACCCTCACACCAGATGTTCAAAATGTTATAGATTTTATTGCCCCAAACGCACCCACCCTTTTTTCCCGTTCGCTCGACCCAGACTACATGATCGGAATATACGCGTATGATGTAGATGCTCCTTTTATTTTACTGACCACAAGCGACTATGCTCGAACATACTCTGGAGTACTCAAATGGGAAGATGGGATGGTTTCAGACCTCGGGGAAATATTTTCCATACCAAACCAGACAGTATCCACACCATACGTGTTTCATGACGAATCAATCAGAAATAAAGACTTACGCTTTATCCGTGACCAAAATGACAAAACAATCCTTGTGTATGGATTCCTTGATCCACACACACTTCTCATAACCCAAAATGAAAATGTGTTTACTGCATTACTCGGTAAGTTTATAACTACCAAAATGGTAAGGTGAAAAACTTTTGTTTTGTACGCCTTTCTGTTACACTTAAAAAATGATTGATACAACACATTTCAAAATCTTACTTGAAATCGAAAAAGAAAAAATAGAAAAAGAACTTGCTACGGTTGGGCGTAAAAATCCTGATCATACAGGAGACTGGGAAGCAGTAGAACCTGAAGACGGTCGCGACCGAGCCGATGAAACTGAAGTGGCAGATGGTATTGAAAGTTATGAAAATAATTCCGCTATTCTGTCCGAACTAGAGATAAGGCACGCTGAAATTGATACAGCATTGGAAAAAATTGAAACTGGCACGTACGGTATATGTGAAACAGGTGGTGAAGAAATAGAAGAAGATCGACTCGAGGCAAATCCCGCAGCCAAAACCTGCAAGTTGCACATGGATTAATCCCCTAACGAAAGCTCTAAATACTATTCATGAGCGTTTCAAAAATATATAGTGCTCAGACAACACTTCTTCAAGCTCAAATTATAGATATTGAAGTGGATCTATCAAAAGGACTCCACTCTTTTTCAATTGTCGGGCTAGCGAACAAATCAGTTGATGAATCCAAAGATCGGGTTTCAGCTGCAATCAAAAATTCTGGATTCAAGTCTCCAAAAAATAAAAATCAAAAAGTAGTTGTCTCACTTGCCCCAGCCGATATTAAAAAAGAAGGACCCCTTTTTGATTTACCTATTGCAATTGGATATTTACTTGCATCCGGTGATATAAAAGCCGATTGCAAAAAAAGCTTGTTTGTAGGAGAACTTTCACTCGATGGAGAATTACGTCAAATCAAAGGTGCTCTCCCAATTACTCAAAAAGCCAAGGAAGCAGGATTTAAAGAAATTTATGTGCCCAGCGATAATGCCGAAGAAGCTTCAACTATTTCCGGTATTATTGTATATGGTGTGCGAACATTGACTGAGATCATTCAACACATAAACACAAAGCACTCTGAACAAGAAGAAAACATTCCTCGTATATTGTTAGTACCGTACAACAAAAAAATAAGTCTTCCTGTCGAGAAACAAATTGATATCGACTTTGCAGATGTAAAAGGACAAGAGTCGGCCAAAAGGGGACTGGAAATTGCTGCAGCTGGTGGACACAACATAATAATGTACGGTCCTCCTGGCACGGGAAAAACCATGCTGGCTCGGGCATTTACACATCTTCTACCAGCGCTTTCATTTGATGAATCTTTGGAAGTTTCCTCAATCTATTCAATTGGAGGGCACCCTATAAAAGATCTTATTCGTCAGGCACCATTTCGAAGTCCTCACCACACTGCATCATATGTGTCTTTAGTTGGGGGAGGTGCAAATCTTTTACCTGGCGAAGTGACTCTCGCTCACAAGGGTGTTTTATTTTTAGATGAATTTCCAGAATTCGATTCTCGGGTTTTAGAAACCTTGCGTCAACCATTGGAAGATAGATTTATTACAATCTCTCGAGCAAAAGGAACGGTGACATATCCCGCACATTTCTCTCTTATTGCAACCATGAATCCGTGTCCATGTGGAAACTATGGGGTCAAAGGAAAGGTGTGTACGTGCTCTGCACATAATATTGAAAGATACAAAAGAAAACTATCTGGTCCGATTGTAGATCGTATTGATATGTGGGTTGAAGTGTCAAAAGTCGAACACAATCGATTGACTGATAGCAGGGAAATGCATGAGGGAACTGAAAAAATAAAACTACGTGTGGAAAAAGCGCGAAAAATCCAACAAACTCGGTTTAAAAAACACGGGCTAACAATAAAAACAAATGCCGAGCTCTCCCCAAAAGATTTAGTCAAATATATTTTGTTATCAGACACTGTCAAAGATACTTTAAATGCATCAGCAAAAACTTTAGATCTCTCAGCACGCGCATACCACCGAATAATAAAACTCGCCCGAACAATAGCTGATCTCGATAGCTCAGAAAACGTTGACCAGCGTCACATACTGGAAGCGCTCCAATATCGTCCAAAGAAATACCAAAATATATAAAATTCAAAGTGCAACATGCAAACTTTTACAAAAAGTGGATTATTTGAATATGAAAATATCAAAATCAGGAATATTAATAGGGGTAATAACTTCTATAATGGCAAATATTTGGCTTACTTTTGAAAGTTTAAGCACTAATTTTCACACGACGACTCCAGACACATATGATCGGGCAGGTAGTGCCATTTCGGATGTATTGACACTTTTAATTATTACACTTTTAATTTCAATAATTGTATATATTTTTTCTAATATATCTGAAATTAAAAAAGAGGGATTGAAGGGTTTATATTCTTTTATTTTATATTATATTTTTACAACCATGATTCTTATTTTGCCTTATATAATTTATCTAAAATATTTTTCAGGAAATACCGTCATCATTTAGAAGTAAAGGTTTAAAAAGGATTCACAGCGCCACGAATTTCAAAGTGGAGATGTGTGCCTGTGGATTCTCCCGAAGAACCCATGCGACCAATGATTTGACCCCGAGAAACATGCTCTCCGACCGAGACATCGGTTGCACTCAAGTGACCGTATAAAGTTTGAGTACCGTTATCATGCTTCAAAACAACATATGATCCATATCCTCCATTCCAACCAGAATCTCTGGAAATAATTACCTCTCCAGAAGCGGCAGCGAGAATGTTTGCCCCATATGCAGAAGCAAGATCTACACCGTTGTGGCCGTGAATACCTTGAGTCTTGATCCCCCCGACAATAGGCCTGAGATAATATCCGTCAGTGGCTGGTGTAGAATTGGAAACTGCGACAGATATTCCCATATTTAGTGAATTGTTTAATGAATTCTTGTTTAATTTTGATGCCGAACCCACCGTCTTTGTATTCGTTTGATGGCCACTCTGAATAGCGGAGGCTTCACCGTCTGGCACCATAACAACATCACCAATTGTTAATTTGGAATCGAGGGTTAAGTTATTGTATTGCAAAATATCTGTGATATCCCCTTTATGAAGTCGCGCAATAGACTGAAGCGTCTCTCCAGACTTCACCACGTGTTCGATTCCAGAAATAGGCAGGATAACCAGTGTCTGTCCTACAGCAAGAGAATTACCCTTTAAATTATTGCCCCATCGAATTGTATTAGTTGTCACACCAAACATTTTGGCGACTGCAGGTAGTGTATCCCCAGTTCTTACGACATACAAACTAATTTGGTCGGTATTGACAATATGATCAATTCCAGAAGAAAGAACCTGGGCTTCAGGAGAAATAAGTGTTCCATTCGCAATGGCCAACTGACTTGCATGTGCAGATAGTGAAGAAGCATCGACCATGAGAGGAGAGCGGCTAGGCTCTAAAAGAGCCATGTTTTGAGAATTTTGCATTATTTCTTCTGTTTTTATCGGAGAAGATGTGAAAATGTCGGAGAAAAATGAAAAAACACCTGCGTCGGCATACAAAGGTAAAAACGTAATGAGAATAACAGGAAAAAGAACCAGCAATACGGTAAAGTGTGTGCGGGCATACTCTCCTATACTCACCGATTTCTTTCCCAATCCCACTAAAGCCACGTCCTGTGAAGGTAGACTTTCTGTGTTTTTAAGACTGGTACGAAAACGCGGATCTTGTGGTGTACCTAAAATGAATTTTATTTTAACCTACAATCAGTCGATCTGAAGATATGTTTCACATATGCTTAGTAAAAAGCTATATTTAAAGCCACATACAAACATGTATTCTGTATGAATATAAGTATATAGGATAGGCACTGGAGGTCAAGTGTTTGTACAGTTAACCATATGAGGTGACAGATATGATAGATTGGGGTGACAAAGGTCGGTCACTCCGAGCAATCGCTCGAAGTATGGAGGGGAGTCACAACACGGTGGCATATGAAGTAAAGGTTAATGGAGGGGTTCTCGAATACAATCCAATCAACGCCGACATATACGCTCAGACACGCAAAAAAGACACCCGAAAGGAGTGGTCCACAATTGAACACACTGAGGAAATGAAAGCATACATCATCGAGTGTTTGGAGAAACACTGGAACCACGATGAGATATCAGGAAGAATGAAAAAGGAAAAGAAACCATGGTATGTCTCAAAAACTACCATATATGACTGGCTGTGGTCAGTGTACGGTCAGCAATACTGTGTCAATTTGTATTCACAGAGGTATCACAAAAAGAAGCACAGCAAGAAAACAGACGGGGTGATGATTCCTAACAGAGTCAGTATCAAACATCGCCCAGAGACTATCAACAATCGGACTGAGGCAGGCAACTGGGAGAGAGACACCATCGTTTCTCGCAAGGGATGCTCTGGAGGCATATCCACAGGAAGTGAAAGAGTCAGCCGACTGATTGATGCAACCAAAGTTGTGAGTATGTCCACCCGTGAGCATGTGGAGGCGGTGGAGAAACAGAAAAAGAAGTATGTGACCCTTTCTCTAACCTTTGACAATGGTATTGAGAACAAAGCCCATGAGAGTCTCTGTATTCCAACCTACTTCTGTGAGTCATACAGCTCATGGGAGAAAGGAGGTGTTGAGAACGCAAACAAGATGATCAGGAGATACTTTCCAAAGGGTACAAACTTCAGAAAAGTCTCTCAAAAGCTCATTGATCAGATTGTGTGTATCATCAACAAGCCGAGAAAGATCTTGGGGTACAAAACAGCCCTCGAGGTCGCGAGGGAGTGTGGGCATCGTTAAACTATTATCAGTGGTTAATTAAAAAAAATACCACTGTCCTAATTGGGGGCTGAATTTTTCACCTAAAATCGCAAATATCACACGTGGTTCGCAGTGATTTGTAAACTTAGGTAATCGGGGAAGTCGTGGCACATGTGTGTCTACACGAATTCCCCTCGAGAGATCGGACGTATCCGACCTAAAACGAAATAAAAGAACTATGGGTTTGGGAACAAATTCCTTACCTCACCCACCGTTGTCTTGTCCTTCAATGCATACTTACGGATTACCCATCCGTAAGCTGCAATAAATACATTCTCGCCGCCGTAGGGCTTGAGAAGTGCATCCTTCAGATGTTCTTCTTCCCATCCCTCCCACTCGCATTCTAGTGATAGACCATATAGTCTCCACCTTAATTTTTCTGCAGCCTCCTCCTCCGAAGGGGGAAAGGACATCAGAGCAAGCATTTTTGCTCTGCATCTTTTATTTTTGGGAAGGATCATGTCTACGATCCTTCCCACTGTCCGGTCGAAGTTTTCCTGGAGATTCTGCAAATATGGAACGATGTCCCATATTTTTTGCAGGGCCTCGTGCCCTTCACACATTCCCTTCAAACGAGTAAAACCGTTTGGTGTCTGGATAATTCTCCAGATTTTTGCACTGTGGTCACGGTGCAAGCACTGCACTGGCCAAAATGACGATTCCTCCAGTACCACCTGGGCCACTTGTGTCCACTCATCAACTTTCTCCCATTGTAGAGGGGGGTTGACGGATAAATTCAATGGCTCGGGCGTCCGTTCATCGCGCACAGGTTTGAAGGTCTTTACGCCTTCACGTCCTGCGTCCGTATCGATGCAGAGCCGAACCGGCTCATTAATACAGTTCGCCCACTCTTGGGCGATTTGGAAGACCGATAACGGGAAAATTTTTCCCATCCCTTCCCCCAGTTTTTTTTCCATGAGGACTCGAACGGTCTTTCCAAGACCGTTTTCCCATGGAGAACTCTCCAAGGAAACGATGAGCTCTTCATTTTCCGTTACTGCTTCCAAAAAAACTTCAATTGTCCAAGCCATGGTTAGGCTCCTTTCCTCTTAACGCCGAGGCGCGGTCCTCTCGACACCTTTGAAGTAGGACAGTTAGAATTAAAGTATTAGCAAAATTAATTTTAATTTGTCATATGAAATATCATCATTTAAATTTCGAAGAACGATTTTGTATTGAAAAAATGTATTGGGCAGGTTCCGAGATT
>JBBQLO010000028.1:0-9686 GCA_038327915.1 Parcubacteria group bacterium
TCTACCAAACCATCTGGCAGTACAACAACACCAGAATACATTCAGCATTGAAAATGTCACCGGTTCAATTTGCGCAAAAAATCGCTAAAAGCTACAATATCTGATACAAGATTGGTGTTCTACAAAAGGGGTGCAGTACACTGGGTCTACAAACACCACCCCTTTTTGATCTTTATTTTTTGAATTCAGATATCTGGTCGGAGCCACACTTGGTTATAAGCCAAGTTCACATTTTGTCTTGAGTCCGCGTTTTACGTTAATGCTTTTATTATCATTCTCCAGTTTAGCTTGCGAACCAAGAATCATAAACAAAAACTTCTCATTTGGATTATTAGTGAATCGCTGACCATGAGTTCTGATTTCAACAAGTTTCTTCTGATCGAGTAAATCAACAACTGCTCCAAGATCTCCGGCATTACGACTCAGCCGATCGGGATGCCACACTAGTATGGCATCAAATTTTCCTGATTTGATATCAGCCCGGAGTTGGTTATATACGGGTCGTTGGTCGCAGTTTTTGGCTGAATGAAATTCTCTATAGATATCGACAATATTCAACCCATCTCTTTTGGGCTGTGGCCAGTATCTCATTAATTTGAGAATCCACTGATAAAGCTTGGAGCTCCTTCTGCCTCGGAGCTCTTGCGAGAGTGTAGGCAGTATTTGAGTGGCTCCTGGTGCGCAAGATCGAGGTACTTTACTTGAATAATTTAAGTGTCATATTTTTTATATATTTTGAGTGTAAACGGGTGCGCTTGGGCATACCATCCTCGTTTGTTAGAGTAAATAAGCCAAACCAAACTGCTACAAAATTTAAAATACTATGAGAGATGGAAATCAAAATCAAATTCGGAAAATAGTAATAAACAGACGCAAATCCAAGGCCACTTAAAAAACCCAGCAGAACTGTAAATTTTGCATGCGGATAAATACTATGTATAAAAGCAAATAAAATTGCGTTTAACAAAACAACAAATATTATCGAGCCTGACAAATATTCCAGTTTATTCATTAAAAAGCTACGATATATAATTTCCTGAGAAATACTAATCGGTACAAAAAGAAATAAAAAGTGTGGATCTCTATACCAACGTCGGGGGTGTCTGTGCTTTATATAACGTGAAGCGAAAAAAATTACAATAAGCCCTGCAATGGTAAAAATAGTGTATGGAACAAGAGCTAAATAAAAATTATCAAATCTAATGCCTAGTTGAAATATTGTCCAGTGTTGTAGGAACATTATTGTACAAACTGTAAGAAAAATAATTCCCAGCACCCACAGCCTATATAAAACAGAAATTATTTTATAATAAATTAATAGGATAGGAATAACAAAAATCAAAACAATTTAAGTATTATTAGAAACATATATTAAAAAATTAATACAATTAAGGATGTTTTAGTAAAAAAGTATTTAACACTTATTTTTTAACAGAAAAGTTCTAATGTGGTATCAGGCATTCAGCTTGTATTTTAAACTACGTTAGTGTGGGGAAATAAAAATGAGGTTAATTACCTAATAATAATATAACGCAGAGTAGTATAAAAACAGAATAATTTAGAAATGCAATGCATAACGATGTATCTTGAATTTATGTAGTAAAAAAGATAAAATATCAAAGAAGAACATATGTCATTACCAAAGCCACAACGAGTTCCTAAAGTGGGGTTTTACTACCACTACAAACATGATCCGAACGGATCGGTTAATAACTATGCTTATGAGTTTCTAAGTGTCGGCTTTCATACGGAAGACGATGCTCGTCCCGGCGAAGCACATTTTGTTAACTATCGTCCGCTATACGAAGCTTCGGTCTACAAAGCATGCAAAGAGTTGGACGTTCCATGCGTCGATACTCGTCCACTTGAAATGTGGATGGGTGATGTTGAGAAAAACGGAAAGATAATTTCTCGGTTTACAAAGATTACTGATTTTGGAGTGATCACTCAGCTCACACAGATTTGTGAGAAAATGTATCAAATTCAGGAGGCAACCTAATGAACGGTCGCATCGGCATGCTTTGTATTCCACCTGTTGCTGGGCAACCAATGCAACGAGTCTCAGAAGTAGAAGCAATTGCAGGATCTGGTTTGAAAGGAGATCGATATGCCTCTGCCGAAGGCAGTTTCAACAAAGGAAAACTTGGGGTACGATAGGTTACTCTGATAAACGGAATTTTCGAGCTAATGGTTGTTTCAGACTGCTCAAATTACCGTTAGTTCGAAAATTCTTATTTGCCCCAAAAGACACATTCAGTATCTTGAAGACTCTACCTCCGAAGAACGGGAGGTAATTGAAGAGTTACGTCATAAAATCAAGAAAGCTCTAAAGAAGGTTTTTGATGCACGAGGATTTAATTATGCGTGGAATGAAGAAAAAATTGGTGGACAATCAGTACCCCATTTTCACCTACATATAGTTCCACGAAAAGAGGGTGATGCAAGTGTATATAAATATGAACCGCGAGAGTTTTTATATTGCCCTGGGCCAAGGACAGTTATTACACCTCATGAGGGATTGAATGAGGTTGTGGATTTAATAAAGAAAGCTTTATAAAAAATTAGGTAATGATATAGCTGATGAACTTTTAAAGACTGATACTGTAAGATTAAATTAATTCTCTCAAAATTTTGATAAACTTATAAACTATTTTTTTGGATAAAAATTAAAAATTTGGGCTATTTCCATTTTTTACATCATTTCAAATAATTTTTTATATTGCAACTTCTGTGTATTTTTGCTATAGTGGGTGGATTAAAAAATCTGTTTTTTTAAGGGAGTACTCAACAATCAACGACATGGAACCTGAAGATCCACATGAAATGAGCGAAAAGTTAGAAGCATTGGAAGGCTTTAGCGAAAGCTGGAGCAAATACTTGGCACTAACGACAGTGAGTATCGCTGTGCTTGCTGCAATTGCATCTCTTCTTGCAGGAAGGTATGCGACCGAAGCAATTTTGGAGAAAAACAATGCTGTTCTTTTTCAGACCAAAGTTTCCGATCAATGGAGTTATTATCAGGCAAAGGGAGTGAAGAAAAATATAGCAGAAGCAGTACAGACTATCACTGGGAATATCAGTGTAAAAGACCAAGTTATAAAATATACTACGGAGCAAGCAGATGTAACTATGGTTGCAAATGAGTATGAAAAACAGAGAGATGAGGCAAATATTCAGTCTGCCAAATTCATTGCAAAGCATCAAAAATTTAGCTTTGCCGTTACACTATTTCAGGTTGCAATTTCATTGTCGGCCATGGCAGCTCTTCTCAGAAGAAAATATTTTTGGTATGGTTCTATTTTTCTAACCCTTGTAGGCCTGTGGTTCTTTGTTTTTGGTTTTCGGTGATTCTGACTTTTTTTACATAAAACCCTATTTAACTGGATATAACTTCAGCCATAGGCACAGCGGAATTTTTTTGGACTGACCTTGAATGCAAGAGCTTTCGTGCGCACGCTTTAATCCATATGAAAGATAATCAAGACAAGATAATAGAAGTGCTTAATGTTGAAGGAGGTGTCGTTGTTATGCCGACCGATACTATTTACGGGATCATTGGCAGGGCATGTGATAGAAGGGCAGTTGAGAAAATATATAAACTCAAAATGAGGACGCTTAGTAAGCCACTTATTGTTTTAATTTCGGATATTTCAGATCTCGATAAGTTTTCAATTCATCTGGCAGAAGTAGATAGGCGGATTTTAGAAAAAATGTGGCCCGGGCCTTTTAGTGTTGATCTCGAAATGAATACTGAAAGATTTGCATATATAAACAAAGAAAAAAAACTTGCTGTTCGGATTCCAGATTTTGATGTGCTCCGGGATATAATACGACACACAGGTCCACTCGTAGCTCCAAGTGCAAATCTTGAAGGTCAATCTCCGGCAACTACTATTCTTGAGGCAAAGAAATATTTTGGTGGCGGAGTGAATCTATACGTAGATAATGGTGAAATACTTGAGGGAGAACCTTCCACATTACTTTCACTTAAAAATGGAACTATAAAAGTTTTTCGACAAGGTCGAGGAGATTTAAAACTTTTAAATAATGGCGTCAGCCATTATTTATTATGAAGTATTGATATGATAAATAGTATCTGAACCCACCACTAATATCAAAATAGTGGCAAATACTTTAGACATTTCACTTCTTCCTGGTGAGTATGTTTTAAATACTAGAGGTGGATTAACTCTTCCGCGCTGTTTGCAAGTTTCAGTTCCTGCTACGTCAGCGGGATTTACAGACGCGACTGTCTCTTACGATTCAGGAATTCTGTAGTGTCTGGCGTTATATCAAACCGTGGTATGATTAATTTTAAGGAAAAGATTTCAGTCGATCAATTAGAGTTTCAGAAAATTTGACCTATAAAAAAATATGAACTAGTTGAGAAACTTAAAACAAAAGGTTCGAAACTTTTCCATACAATTTAGCATCATAGTCTGCTTACCAGAGGGTAGTATATGTCGTCATGTTCTCTGCCATATCTTAAAAAAAGTTTTTTCCTATATAGATTAAAAATTAGTTTGTGTATTTAAAGCCACTTGTTTAGCACTTTAGAACTTTGATATACTATATGTATGAGATTAGCATTTGAAAAAAATATTAGTGGATATAATGCAATCGCGAAAGATCTTGAAGAAGGAGGTCTTACTTTGGATGAGGAGCGTAATCTTGCACATGAACTGATAGTGAAAATAAAGAGGATAGTTAAAAGTCGACACACAACAGTCGAATCTCAAAAAAATATATTTGATTTGCAAAAAGAAAAGCAGGGGATTATGAACGAGCTAAAAAAAAGAATTACCCGTCTCCACGATCCTGAAAACGTTTCGTACCGGCAACCTGGTGAAAGTTTGGTTGTGAGAGAAGGTGAACATTATGTGGTAAAAGGTGAAGGGAGTAAACCGGATAGTTTTATCACAAAAGGCGAGATGCTCACTGACATTGAGTGGAATATGTACTACTACCTCGACCCTCAAACTGTTGATTTAAAAATCCGAAAGCGTTATTTGATCGAAGACGCTAAACGAGAATTGTTGGAGCTTCTTAATGCACAAATTGAAATAGACGAAATTGCGAGCAGTAACACAACACCTGCTATGCGAGAAACTTATATAAAGAAATCTGAAAACACTGGCGATAAATTTGGATTTATCGCCGAGCGAATGGTAAGGTGTTTTTTGCAAAAACTTTCTTATGATTACAACCTTGACTTTGTTGCCATTGAAGCAGATGTCGATCTCGATATTCGTCAAAAAATAGACTTTATAATTCGACGTAGAAATAATGAAAAAGGTGTTAGAGTTGAGGAGCGGGTCGAGGAACATGGAACAATGCGAACAGGAGTTCAATTTACTACCAGCAGTACACTCGCTACACTTGCTCATAAAGCTCATCAAGTAGCGACAGCAAATGAATACCTTACAAAGAGAGATGTCGTAAGTAACATTATACTTGTCAGTATTCCGGCCCATTCTGTGCGCACCATGTATACTGCGTGGAGAAATAATCCTAAACCTGGCGGTCCTGATAAATTATGGGACGCTGCAACAAAAGAAATAATTTTCCGTAAAGTCCTGGAAGGAATTCTGTCCCAAGAGGAAATTGAAAGAGATTGGAAGATAATACAAGCCAGTTGATTTTTATCTAAATTAAAGGGTCGTTTAACAACGTAAATTTCTACCTATTTAATCTTATTGGATTTTAGTACATTACTCGTATGAATTTCTCAAGTAAATTCATGGCAATGACTGACCTTAAGACGGGTGGTTCAATTTTTTGAACATGAAATATTGGAGATTAACTTGGCTTTATTTCAGCAAGACACATTCAAAATTGTGGATTCATTGAATATTAAAGTTGCATATAAACACATTGAAAATGCAATACCAGTCGCACTGCAAAAAAAACGGTTATAAAAAATCTGATTTGGTACTATTCTTTTTGGTTTCTGTAGAAATTTTATAATTACACTTTTCTAATTTTTTTCAAATGTCATCAATAGTATTCATATGCATGCAAATATATGTGTATTAATTTTTGTCAAAATTAGAAAACATTTCCATAATAAATCGGGTATTTTTTCCAACAACCCCCAGACCAATTTTTTTATTTTCCACTTTTGTTATGGGTACAATATCCTTATATGAAGAGGTGATAAATATCTCATCAGCTTCTCTTAGCTCATCCGCAGTGATATCCCTTTCTTCAATCTTAAAATGCTTTTTTGCTATCCGTAGTACTACCAATCTTGTTATTCCGAGTAAAATATTATTTTGAGGAGTTATAAGCGTATTTCCTTTAAAAATAAATATATTGCTTGTGGAACATTCAAGCACTTTGTTTTTTGATATATATAGGATTTCAATTGCCTTTAGATTCTTGCGTTTTGTTTGAAGTTTTACTGCAGTAATGTAATGTGTCGTTTTGCTTTCCGGCATAAAGCGTTGATATTCCTCGACTATTAATTTTCCACCCATATCGTAAATGTCTTCCGATATTGATTTCCATTTTTCTGCCAAAATAAAAAATGTTGGCTTATTTTTATTGTACTGTATACCATCGATAGTTTTACCCCCAGATAATATCATTCGAAAATTAGAACGTTCAAATTTATTTATTTTCGTAAGTTTTTCAATTATGAGTACTATTTTTTTATTAGATAATGGAACTTTTAAATCAAGTTGAGAAGCAGATTTTCTGAAGCGTTTGAGATGCTCAGTGAGAAAAAAAGGTTTGCCATTGCGAGTGGTTATGCCCTCATAGATTGCGTATCCCCTCAGAAGCCCGATATCATAGGCGCTGACAAAAAGTTTATCTGAAGTGGTGATTTCCCCATGTATGTAGGAGTATATTTTCATGTGTGTTTTATTAAAATTCATTTAAAAGAGATATCTCGGCTCCAATTGAATTGAGTCTTTTTGCAATATTTTCATAACCTCTATTAATCGCGTACACATTACGGAGGATCGATGTACCACGTGCTCCAAGCATTGCAACAAGAATAATCATAGATGGTCTGAGGGCAGGAGGGCAGACGATCTGATTTCCTTTAAGCTCTGTCGGTCCATTGACGAAAACACGGTGAGGATCAGCAATAATAATATCGGCACCAAGACGATTAAGTTCGGTAAAGTAAACTGCTCGGTTTTCCCACATCCAGTCGTGTATCAAAGTCGTACCTTTTGCCTGAGTTGCTATGGGTACAAAAAAAGGTAAGTTGTCGGAGTTAATTCCGGGATAGGCGGAGGGGTGAATTTTGTCTTTTAAAGCAATTAGTTTTGACGGATAGACTGTGATGTCGCAGAGTCGAGTGTAGTTGTTGTGTGCTGTGTAAACTTTTGACTTTTTATATCGTAAGCCCATTTTTTCAAGTTTCAGTAGTTCGAGAGAAAGAAAATCAATTGGGCATCGAGTAATCGTCAGCTTTGACCCCGTGACAATAGCCGCAGAAATAAACATGATCGATTCGGTAGGGTCTTCACTGTTCCAGTATTCAACAGGAGTATTGATTTCATTTACTCCGTGTATGACAAGTGTACTTGTTCCGATGCCTTCAATTTTTACTCCACATTTTTCTAGGAAAAAGCATACTTCTTGCACTTGGTAATTTGGTGGAGTAAACCTCAGTGTGGTAATGCCCGGAATAAGAGCTGCTGCAATAAGGAGATTTTCTGTGGCTGTATCTGACGCCTCGAAAAGCACTATTTCTGATGCTTTCAGTTTCTTGTTTTTAATTTCATAATAGTTTTCATTTGTGGTGATAGAAACACCTAAAGACTCAAGTCCATATCGATGTGCCGCGATTGTTCGCTGTCCCATCTTGCAACCACCTTCATGGGGAAGCTTAAAACTTTTTTCAAAATGAATAAGAGCACCAATCATCATAAGAATAGACCTTATTTTTCCTGCTGCTGTGGAATTAATTTTTTCTAAAGTAAATTTTTTTGGTGGAGTAATGCGAACGGTATTCTGCTGTATCCACTCCACTTTTATGCCAATACTTTCAAATATTTCTATAATTCTTGATATCTCTTCTATGTGGGGAATACCATGGAGAATCGTGTGGTGTTTGTTAAGTAGGGATGCACAAAAAAGTCCGAGGGCGCCATTTTTTGATGTATTCGTCTCTATTGTTCCAGAAAGTTTTTGTCCGCCAACTATTTTAAAATCATCTGTATTACCCTCTACTTTTATTAAAGACTTACCAAGAAGATTGCTTACTTTTGCAAGTTGTTCGGCAGTAAGGTTCTGGTCTCCTTTTTCCATACGAACAAGTGCGCTTTGAGAGGTCCCAAGGTTTTTAGCAAACTTTTGTTGTGTGAGACCTGCGTCGTTTCTCATTTGTTTTATTGCCGCCCCAATTTTTTTCATACTATGCATGGTGTATAAAGTAAGTTGATATGTTTATATCATATATGAGATAATGTTTTAAACAAGTGGATAACTAAATTTATTACCATGCTACATATTTTGGATTTACAAAGAAATGTACTTCTTTCACCTTATGCAAGTTACCGGATCGGCGGTCCGGCTGACTATTTTGTGTTGGTAAATACAAAGAAGGCTTTGGTAGAGGCGATCAGAGAAGCGCGCAAAAATATTATTCCGTATTTTATTCTCGGAACAGGTTCAAATATTCTTTTCGGAGACAAAGGTTTCCGAGGTTTGGTTATTCGAAATCTTGCACATACAATTTCAATTGCTAATACAAGCGTTACCGCTTCTAGTGGAGTAACAATGGAACAGCTGATCAAAATCACTAGCAATCTTGGTCTTTCTGGTCTCGAACATTTTGCAGGAATACCAAGTAGTATCGGCGGAGCCTTGTGGCAAAATTTACATTTTCTTTCACCAGACAGATTACAGACGTTTTTTATCGAATCAGTTTTGGAATCCGCAGAAATTTTAGATGAATTAAATAATGTACAAAAAGTAAACAAGGATTTTTTCCAATTCGGCTACGATTACAGTATTTTGCATGACAGAAAGCTTATTGTCACAGAAGCAACTTTTCATTTAGAAAAAAAAGACAAAAAAGTTATCCAGAAACAAATAGAAGAAAACTTGCGATGGCGAGGTGAAAAGCAACCACCGCTCGAAGAATTTCCATCATGTGGGTCGGTATTCAAAAAAATAGAAGGCGTAGGTGCTGGCAGGCTTATAGACTCTGTTGGTCTGAAAGGGTATCGCATTGGTGGAGCACAAGTGTCCGAAAAACATGCAAATTTTATTGTAAACACAGGAAATGCAACGGCTTCTGATATAAAAAGCATGATCCGACTGATTCAAGAGAAAGTAAAAAAAGAAACGGGATATTCATTGGAAACCGAAATAGGCTTTATTGGAGAATTTTAGAAATTTTCATCCTTCAAAAATTCGAATCAATGTTGTCGCTAAAACAAGAATAAAAGTATATATTTTATACGTATAGTACGAAAAATTTATGACTAATAAATTTAATGAATTTGACCCAGACGTCAAGGAAGAAATTTCGGACGCTCTGAAAGAGAGTGGTGCTTGGGACGAGCTTGTAGATGACAAGAAAGAACTGCTTGACCACGATGCTCTGATAGGGGAGCTTTCTAATGAATTTGTAAACGGTGATGCTGGTGATGTCATAAATCGCTTGGAAGACCTCGGTTTGGATATTAACGACTTGGAAATATAAAAAGTGAATAGAAAAA
>JBBQLO010000029.1:0-9521 GCA_038327915.1 Parcubacteria group bacterium
AGATATTAGTACCGTCAGTGAGGAAGAGATGGATGAGATCCATTCCTTTCTCAATGACCGACCGAGAGAGTGTATTGCGTGGAGGACTGCGAACCAGTATTATGTAGAATCAACTGTCCTACTTGAGGGGTAGCGGGAGGATCTCTAATTCACCGGAGAAATATACCGAGGTTCCATTTCAGTAACCTGTCGATTAGTTCTGCTGTGGGAACACTTCGGGCGCTTCCCGTCAGAATATTTTCAAAAGGTACCTGAAAAAATTGTGCAACACTCTCACGAACAACAGTAATTCCCATTTTGGTAAAAACCGTTGTGTGTGAGCCTTCGAGAGTCTTACTCGTTGTGGCACCTCCAGCGAGATGAAGTCTACTATCCTTAGCGTGTTTATTTACAATTATAGTTATAGATTCTCTGGCCTTTTGTTCAATCATATTCTCTCCCTCTATGACACTAGCATGTCTATAAAAAAAGTAAAATAAATTGATAGAATCCAAGGAGGAATATTTTATGGATTCAATCTTTTTACATCTCTTGGAATGTAGGTAACTTCTCTAATATTTTGCAGATTAAGTATTTTCATCACAATACGCCCCGGACCGATACCTGCGCCTCCGTGTGGAGGACAGCCATAAGTGAAAAAGTTGATATAATCGTGAAGTGATTCGAGCGACATGTTTTTTTCGACAGCTTGTTTTTTAAGAATATCTGGTCGGTGTTCCCTTTGAGCAAGAGTTGTTATTTCAATTCCACGGTATAGTAGGTCTGCACGACGAGAATAGTCACTCCCCTCTACCAATCGCATATGGTAGAAGGCACTTTTTGATGTGTGATATTCGGTGATAAAGACGAACTCATGATTCATTTCTTTTGCAACATATTCGTACATTGCCCGTTCTTCTTCTGGAGATAAGTCGTGTTCTTCCCCGCTTTCAACTCTAAGTCCCGCTAATATTTTTTTTGCTTCAATCATTGTAATTCGAGGAAATGGTCGGCTTGGTATAGTAATATCTAATTTTGGAAATTTCTTGAGCAACATTTCAAAGCCAGAAACAATCATACCTTCTTCTGTATCCATAACATCATGATGAGACTCAATGTAGCTCATCTCAAAGTCCCATCCGGTGAATTCAGTTTGATGGCGAGCGGTAAAAGAAGGTTCGGCGCGAAACACAGGACCTATCATGAATACACGTTCAAAACCGGAAGCCATTGCCATTTGTTTGTAAAATTGAGGCGACTGGGCAAGATATGCTTTGCGATCGAAATAATTTACAGTGAAAACTTCTGAGCCAGACTCAGATTGAGTTGGAATTATAGATGGAGCATAGACTTGGATAAAATGATTTTCATCCCAATATTTTCGAAATCCTTTTTCTAGCTCAGTCCACACTTTAAAGATATTTGTTTTTTCTGGTTTACGTAAATCGATCCAGCGATAGTCAAGACGAATAGGCATTTCAGTTTCCTCGTCTCCTTTGCTTACTACGGGAATTGGTAGTTCTGGATCTGCAACTGAAAGCACCTCTATGTGTTGCACATTCACTTCAAATCCGCCGGGGGCTTGTGGTGCCTCTTTAACCAAGCCAGTGAGAGTAACAACAGACTCGTGTGAAAGATTCTTTGCAGTTTCAAATGCTGGACTTGAAATTTCGATAACTGTTTGGATAATCCCCGACACATCCCGAAGCAAGAGAAAAATAATTTTGCTCTGTACTCTTAGAGTTTGTACAAATCCAGAGATACTGACTTCTTCTCCCGCGTGCACTTTTACATCTTTAATATATGTTCGTTTCATATAATAATAGTAGCATAGATAAGGGTTTATACAAATTTATTTCTTAAACCTTTTGGCTTGGAGATTATACAAATTTGCATACATCCCCTTTCGTTTCATCAGTGTGACGTGACTCCCTTCCTCAATGAGCATTCCTTTGTCTAAGACAAATATAGTATTGCATTCTGAAATTGTAGAAAAATCATGAGAGATAAGGAGTGCCGTGGTGTCCTTGGATAAATTTTCAAGCGAGTCAAATATTTTTGCTTCTGATTCAGCGTCAACTGAAGCAGTCGGTTCATCGAGAATCATAACAAATGCATTTCGATACATGATTTTAGCTATGGAAAGCTTTTGTCGCTGACCCTTTGACGGTTCTTTGCCACCAAACTCTACCCCGAGTTGCTGGTTGTATGTGTCTTTCCATTCTTCGATAAAAGTATGTGCTTGGCTTACTTGTGCAGCTTCTACTACTTTGTCAAGTCGCAACGGAGCATCTGGTTTTCCGATAGCAATAGCTTCTGCAACTGAGAAATCATAGCTCGCATAGTCTTGAAACATGATGCCAAGGTATGACCACCATTCACTCGTTGCAATGTCTCGCAAGTCAATACCATTGACCAAAATCCTACCTTCGCTGGGGTCATAAATACGAGCGAGTAGTTTTACAAATGTTGTCTTTCCAGCACCATTGTTCCCAACTAGGCCAATGTTGTCTCCTGCGTGTAGTGTGAGACTTACATTCCGAAGACTCCATGTATCTGTACCTTGATATTTGAAACTGACATTTTCAAAAACAATTTCCGGAGCTTTTGAGAGGTTAAGAGGAATTGGTTTTGCAGACTCAATGATGATGGGTTTTATATTGAGCAGTTCAATCATATCTTTTACGATAAAATGGTTTTCATATTGAGCCGAAATATTTTCAAGTAGTTGACTTATTGAATTTCGCACATTTGAAAGTGTGCTCATTATGTATACCACCCCTCCAACTAAAAGTTCGCCACTGACCACGTGATGTACTACAAGAATAAGACCTCCCCCAAACCCTAAGAAAGCAACCATGTCTGTAAGAGAGGTGTGGAGCACTCTTTTCTTTTCGAGACGAATCTGAATCTGAGTGAAACGCGACTGAATATCTCTCATCCACGTCAGAATTTTTTTGCCAGCTTGTAATAGTTTAATTTCAATGAGAGATGTTCTGTATATAATATGATATCGGAGATCGCTCATTCGTCGGTGTTCTGGAGAATCTTTTGCCCATATACTCCAAGTTCTGCCGGCATATTTTATATCTGTAATAAATGCTGGAATAGCACTCGCAATAACAATAAAATATACCAAAAAGTTAAAGTGAATTGCTAAAAAAGTACCGACTACGAAACTTGTTAGCGTACGTATAGTATCAAATTGAGCCGCACTCAGTTGCATAATTGGGTTTATACCATTTCGAAATGCGCGCTGGAGAAGATCCTGGAATTTTGGATTTTCGTAAGTCGCGATGTCTATTTCTTCTCTCTTTTTGAGAATTCCGAGGTCTACTTCCATTTGCATAACAAGCATTCGACGGCGGTTTACATACAGTTGGAGATTACCAACTATCGTAGGCAGAGCACTCACTACTGCGTAGAGCACAACAACATACCATGTGTCGTTGTACGTACTGGTGTGTGATGCTGTGACGATACTGTTTACCAGTCTTCCGAGGAGATATGCATTGGCATATGGCAACGTGCCTGAAAAAATATATAGAAATAACAAAGCGAAACTTTCTTTCGGTACAAATTGAAAAGAATATATCAAAGCAAATCGCACACTTTTTAAGTATTCTTTAGTGGTGTTCATCGTATTTTTTTCATCATGTGAATGCTGTCGAAATACCCTCCATCAAAATATGCAAAATTTTTTAACACTCCCACAGTTTCAAATCCAAGTTTTTTATGGAGTTCAATAGAGGCAACTTGTGAAGAAAATATTTCAGTTATTACCTGCAGTATTTCAGATCTTTGTGAAATGAGTTCAATTCTTTTTTCTACAAGTGCTCGGCCAATTCCTCTTTCACGATATTTTGGAGAAACATACAGACTGTCGAGTGATGCATTGTGTTTAAATTTTTCTTTTTTGTATAAGTACACCCCGCCGAGTCCAATTAATTTTCCATCCTCTTCTGCAAATACGAGTATTTTTTCACCAATGAGTGCTTTTTCTAATTGCCCTTGCCAATCTGAATCTGGCTGAGCAATTGCCTCGGATAATTCATGAGTAAAGGCATTCGGCTCTCTTGTAATAGCCTCAATTTTCAAATTTTTAAATTCCTCCCAACGCGCAACTGGAAGATTGTGAACATATGTAATTTTTGAAGTCATATTAATACAACTTAACCCCGATTGTCTCTCTCACCACTTCCATTTTTTTCTCGGCTTTTTGCTTTGCACGTTTACCACCTTCGCGGAGTACGTCAAGGACATAGTCTGTGTCACTTTCGAGTTGAGCACGTTTGTCACGAAGAGGGGCAATGAATGTTTCCACTTCGGCAATGAGCATTTCTTTTGATTCTTTGTACCCGATACCGTTTGTACCATGTGCTCCCGCGTATCGTTCGCGAAGTTCAAAGAGTGCGTCACCGGAAAGGAAAAGTTTGTGTAGTTTGAAAATGTTGTCTTCGTCTGGATTTTTTGCATCGTTCACACCTTTTGAATCTGTCACAATAGACATAACAGCTTTTTTTATTTCCTCAGAATTCGCGAAAAGCGGTATAGTGTTGCCATAACTTTTTGACATTTTGCGACCGTCAGTGCCGGGTACTACAGCCACTTCAGAAATAATTTTTGCTTGGGGTAATTTAAAAACTTCGTTTTTGAAAATATGGTTGAATTTTTGAGCCGTATCTCGAGCGTATTCGACATGTTGTTTCTGATCTTCGCCCACAGGAACAATATCTACATCATAGAGAAGAATGTCAGCAGCCATGAGCATTGGGTAGTTGAATGTTCCAACACTAATTTCTTTTTCTTTTGCCTCGGCATCTTTGTAGGCGTGAGCCCGCATGAGGTAGGGCATAGTGGTGATGGTGTCGAAAATCCAACCCAGTTCGGTGTGCTCTGATACATCCGACTGTTTGAAAATGATAGATTTTTGGGGATCGAGTCCAAGAGCAAGGTAGTCAAGAGTCAAGTTGAGTATTCCCTTATGCATTTCCTCTTTGTTCTGAATAAAATTAAGTCCATGATAATCAGCAAGCATATACAATGCGTTGTACTCATCTTGCATATCCACAAACTGCTTCATTGCTCCAAAATAGTTGCCAATATGTGGTCCACCTGTCGGTTTGACCCCTGAAAGGAGTGTTTTTTTAGTCATGATCACAGTCTAGCAAAATATTTCATTTTTTCATATACACAATCCAAAAGTTGCGTTTATAGCTTCGGCTTCGCCCGCGTGTTGTTATACGGGAATAACTTGTTTTTTTCTCAATGTAAAGAATAGTAAAATATTTTTCATAGGTTGTCATAAAATCTGTCTTGCTCCAGACACGTTCAATGATACCAAGCTCGGGCATAATGTACGTATCTTGTTCGTTACCAGGAAAATGTGTCAGTAAATATTTCGCATTTTCATCTCCATCTTTACACAATGCTTTGACAAAAAAGTACCCGCCATTTTTCAAAACCCGACGTGTCTCAGCGAGGTACACTCCCCTTTCAGCTTCTGTAAGTGAATTTGAGGAAGTAACATCGATTGCAATATCAAAGAAATTGTCCTCACATGGAAATTTTTCTCCAATGCTCTGATGAAGATATTTTATGTCAAGGATGTCAAATTGTCTCTTTGATATCTTATACTCGTTTGCGATTTTAATAGCTGTTTTGGAAATTTCCAGTCCAGTTACACTTGCACCTAATTCTGCAAAATAAAAACTGTTACGACCCGCGCCCGAACCGAGATCAATAACGTGACTGTTCTCAATGTCGGTAGTAGTTTCTAACTTCTCCAATTGTTTTACTTGCTCTCGCTCTTTTTGTTTTTTTGCAATTTTTTTCAGCCATACTACAAAACGTACCACATCACTTTGTGGTTTGTTCTCTTTGGTCAGTAGTTTTGATTCTCCATATTCTTTTTCCCACGTTTGTTCTTGGGGCATATAAATTTATTATGTAATAATACTTGATTTAATTGTAGGTAAAACAGTTGTGTTTTCTTTTCATTCATTTTTTTTCAAATATACGTTTTTCAATTCGATCGCTCTTTGCATAATCCTATCCCCCACTTCGCCCCAATCAAAATATTGTTTATAGTCTTTTGGATCGATCAGTTTCATTTCGGTGATATCTGCCTCAGCGTCCATGTCTGCAATAAAATCTCCGTACGGCTCAACAATGCACATTGACCTCACTTGACGTACTACTCTTTCTGGTTCACTTACGTCCAAAAACCCGATTAGTTCTTGGTATAAAACTTTCATATTTGATTCTTCCATAACTTCTCGAATGGTTGCTTCTTCATAGGTTTCGCCGAGCTCAATTCCTCCCCCAGGCGGAGTCCAAATTCCTTTCTTTTTTGCATACACAACTACTAGTTTATTTTTATAGAAACAATATGCATGTACACCTTGCAATATAATCTTTTCTAGATTTTCTGTCGGGTTTGTGTCTTCTCGGTACTCTGTATTTAACTTCTGTCCAGAACGATTCGTAAGAGTAGATTGTATGTCCATTGTATTAAATTAACAGCCACTTCGCATATTTATTTTACATATTACTTATTGCTCAATTCTATGATAAATGTCGAGCCAGTTCCCTTCCCTTTTGACTCAACCCAAATCTTACCGCCTTGGGCTTCAATCATCTGCTTTGCAACATAGAGACCAAGTCCCGTACCGATAACATTTGTTTTATTTGCATCTTTTGCCCGGATAAATTTACCAAACAGTTTTGGTATATCTTCCGAGGCAATACCGATACCACTGTCTGTAATAGCAATTCGACTTTTTTCTGCTTCGCTTGAAAGAGAAATAACGATACTACCTTTCGGAGTGTATTTAATAGCATTGTCGATGAGATTCCCGAGGACTTGTTTTGTTTTTCCTATGTCAGCGTGTGCCGTGCATATGGCTCCTTCTTTTTCTTTTATTTCCACAGTCAATCCCGCAGACTCAATATTTGGTCGAAGTTCGTTTACAATGTCTCGAGCCAGTTTTCCAATATCAAAATCAGTTACATCATATTTCATCTTTCCTTGTTCAATACGAGAAATATCTAGAAATTCTCCGACAATAACAACAAGATTATGGCAAGACTGAAAAATAGTTTTGACTGCTTGCCTCACTTCAGTCGATATTTCACCGAAGTCTCCTTCTAGTATAAGAGAAGCGTACCCCTTAACCGCCGTCAATGGTGCCCTAATTTGATGTGTTGCCAAAGAAAGGAATTCGCTTTTGAGCTGATCGAGCTCTTTCAGTCTGTCGTTAGCAGCTGCAAGTGAAGAATTGGCAATTTCCAAATCTTTTGCCAAACACTCAATCTTTTCCCGGAGTTGGACCTCTTTAACTACATTTTTAATAAGGACTGTACCAATAATACTCGTAATGAGGAGAAAAGATATATTAATAAGTAAATCTGATCGTGTTGAGGAGAATAACGTACGAGCAAATAATGAAGTGCAGAGTATAAAGACAGTAAATTGGGTTGCGATCACTTTCACATTAAAAAGACGATGACGAAGAATTGAGTATGAAATTGAACCAACCATAGCAATAATTCCTATTTGGCCAAGCCAATTAAGACGAAAGTCTCCTAAGTATGGCATGATTAAATTTGTTGATACCCCTATGATAGTTGCAATAAATGTTCCTACAATAACGTAAGTGATCTGAATTTTTTCAATTCCTTTAAATTTAAAATATTTTACAAATAAAGAAACATAACACACGGAAAAATACGTGATGATGTATAGTGCATACCACGAGTGATAAAAAGTATTAAAAATAATTGTCTGTTCTCCCAGGCCAGTATTACTCGTTCCAAGTATAAGATAGTTTGGAATAAAAGTGATAAAAGTAACATAAAAAAATGGCACACTTAAAAGCCGGAGATACTTTTCTGGTAATCCATGTTTTTCTTGCGGGAATACCCTAATGAAGAAAAGAAATACGAAGGGAATAAGTGCCGCACTAAAATATAGGACTCTCACAAATACGACGGACAAATTTGTTCCGGCTGTGCTTCTAAAGAAAAACATTGATAATCCCCACAAAGTCGCCGTAGTAGAAAAAACAAAAAAATTCTTATTAATTTTTTCCTCTCTTTTTGTTAGATAGACGAAAAGTCCAAGTGTAGAATTAAACACTACTACAATAAGTATAAGTATATTTATAATATCAAGAGTGAATGGCATTTTTTTTAATAATAGACTTTACATGTTCAATTTTTTGTTGAGAAATTGACTCAAGAAAGTTTTGAAATGAGGCGATTTTGAATCCCAGATCGTCTCCCATTTTAGAAATTTCATCGACGTGTTCGAGTGTTGCCCGTTCAATGATATAATGTTTGTCCCAGCCATGACTTGCGAGGATAAGAAGTTCCGTCATGCAACAGAAATTATCCGTTTTACTTTTGAGACCATAATTAAAATTACTTTTAACCCCGGGCGTATCTACTACCCCCGCTTCTATAACTAGAACATTCTCTAATTTTAACACATCAGGATGAATATCAGAAGGCTGAGCATCATCAATAATTACCATACCATCTTCTACCAACTCCTTAGTAATAAGGGCATCAGGAGTATTTGTAGCAGTTATAACAAAGTTACAACTTTTAATATCTTTTACTTCGTGTGAAATAAAAACTGTCATGTCTGGACGCATATTTCGCACACGAGTTTCAAGTTCAGACAAATCCTTTCTCTTTAAATCAATAAGAGTTATGGATCCGAATCCTGCACGAGCTATCAACAATACCGATAAGGATCCGACGGATCCTGCCGCCCCAACAACAGCGACCCTTACTTGCTCTTTAGACATTTCAAATATTTCAACCAGTTTAAAAAGATTTTGGGTGACATTATATGCAGTATACGCATGTCCAGTCGTTACATGCATATCAATATCAAGAAGGCTTTTACCACCGGCAGATAATGACGAAGTAAGTCCTCCTAAGCCTACAATAGTAACACCCTTTCCTCGAGCTAAATATAATGCCTGTCTAATTTTTGTAAGAGACGAATCCCTATTACTCATCATTTCTTGAGACGTCATGGGAATACCGAGTACATACCCCTTCACATGTTCTTTCGTTTTTATTGAATATATACCAGTTACTTTAGACAGTGTAATTGGCCACAGATGGTTCATTATAAAAATAACAATCGTTTTTGGAATTAATTTAAGTTTTGGATATTTGCGATAAATATCTTTGTATCCTCGAGAATGTACAAGAAAGGCAAATTTATATTCATGAGATTTTTTTTTTGAAAATTTACCCTTAAGTATATAAAATAAATCAAAAAATATATTCATGAAAATTTTGTTTCCTGTTTAGTATACCAAATTTATTTTTTCCTCGCCAATGTTTCAGTAAATTTTATATTTACTTTTTTAAAATGCATTATGTACTGCACCCCTTTTGTAGAACACCAATCTTGTATCAGATATTGTAGCTTTTAGCGATTTTTTGCGCAAATTGAACCGGTGACATTTTCAATGCTGAATGTATTCTGGTGTTGTTGTACTGCCAGATGGTTTGGTAGA
>JBBQLO010000030.1:0-9091 GCA_038327915.1 Parcubacteria group bacterium
GCACATAATGCGTGTACCCTCCCAAAATGGGATTTCAAAAAATCTTTAGGAGTGGTACTGATGAGTGGAAGAACCATCACCCGTAAGTAAGGGAGCACAAGCAATAAAAATATACAAAACCTTTGAGTTCTATTCTGGTGCGTGGAGAGGGACTCGAACCCCCGGAGCCCGAAGGCGCGACGTTTACAGCGTCGTGTAATTGCCACTATACGATCCACGCAATACAAAATACGATATCACAAAAACAAAAGAAGTTCCAATCACACATGATTGAAACTTCTTTTGCACTAGGATGTCTCATTACGTGCTGAATTAATTACACCCCTACCCCATCTCGTACAAAATTTTCTGATATGAACGAGCCCTTACGTCCACGCTTGACGTCAAAAATAAATTCTCCATCTTTAAAATCTACGCTCATACTCCCGCCTTTCATAAGTCCTTTCCCCACCATAAGGGAAGCAATGGGTGTTAGTATTTTTGTCTGAATAAGTCTCTTCAGAGGTCGAGCACCGTATTGTGGACTATATCCTTCGCTTGCTAAATGCTCATACACGGCGGGTGAAAGCTCGAGCTTTATTTCTTTTTGGAGTAAACGCTCACGAACAATATCAACTTGAATTTTAACAATTTCAGAAATCGCATCTTTACTCAAAATTTCAAAAACAATACTGTCGTCAAGACGATTGAGAAATTCGGGCCGAAAATGATCCTTGAGTGCTTCGAGAACTTTTGATTTGGCATCAGCATATTGTGTTTTTTCACTTGAGTCAGACGAAAAACCGATTTTTTCCATTTTGTCTATATATCGTGCGCCGATGTTTGAAGTCAAAATAATGACCGTATTGCGAAAGTTGACCACACGACCTTTGGCATCAGTCAGACGACCGTTGTCTAGTACTTGTAAAAGAATGTTAAACACTTCAGGATGTGCTTTTTCTATTTCATCAAAAAGAATAACAGAGTATGGTCGATGACGTACAGCTTCAGTCAATCCTCCCCCTTCATCATGTCCAACATACCCAGGAGGTGAGCCAATCAATTTAGAAACGCTGTGTTTTTCCATAAATTCAGACATGTCCACTCGTATGAGGGCCTTATCATCATCAAAAAGAAACTCAGCAAGGGCTTTGGTTAGCTCTGTCTTTCCTACACCTGTAGGTCCAAGAAAGAGAAAGGATCCAATTGGCCGGTTTGGGTCTGAGATACCCGCTCGAGAACGCTTTACGGTATCAGAAATCTTCTTGACAGCTTCGTCCTGTCCGACAATTCGCTTTTTCAACACATCTTCCATTCGATTTAGTTTATCAGCTTCTTCTTCGAGCATTCGTGAAACCGGCACGCCTGTCCATTTGGAAACAATGCTTGCGATATCGTTTTCTGTTATTTCTTCTTTCAAAATTCGTCGTGATGATTGAAGTTTTTTGAGGCGTTTACTTTGTTCAATTAAATCTTTTTCCAAACCAGGTATAAGTCCATAACGAATTTCGGCTGCACGAGCAAGGTCTGCCTTTGCTTCTGCGCCTTCTCCCTCACGACGCAATTCTTCCAATTGTTTTTTTATTGATTTGATATTCGAAACTGTTTCTTTTTCATTATTCCATTTGAGTTCAATTTCTGATGTTTTTTCTTTTAAATCAGCAACCGTCTTCTCGATCTCTTTGACACGAGCTTTTGATTTTTGATCTGTTTCTTTCTTCAATGCCTCACGCTCAATTTCCAGCTTTATAATTTTTGAATGTGTTTCCTGTAAAATAGGTGGCATATTTTCTAACGCGATTTTAAGATAGGCTGCAGATTCGTCTATGAGGTCCACTGCTTTGTCTGGCAAAAATCTGTCCGTAATATATCGAGACGAGAGATTCACCGCAGCCACAATCGCTTCGTCTGTAATACGAACACCGTGATAGAGTTCATATTTTTCTTTGAGACCTCGCATGATAGTGATTGCATCGTCTATCGACGGCTCATTGACATACACCGGCTGAAAACGCCTTGTCAACGCAGGATCTTTTTCTATATGTTTTTGATATTCTTTAAGAGTTGTTGCACCAATAGCGTGGAGTTCTCCCCGAGCTAAAGCTGGCTTGAGCATGTTTGATGCATCGAGGGAACCTTCGGCGGAACCAGCACCCACAATAGTGTGAATTTCGTCTACAAATAAAATAACTTTACCGTCAGATTTTTCTACTTCTTTCAAAATATTTTTTAAACGCTCTTCAAATTCTCCACGGTATTTTGTACCAGCCACAAGAAGCCCCAGGTCGAGTGAAACGAGCTCTTTGTCTTTGAGTGACTCTGGAACGTCGCCGAGAGACATACGTATCGCCAAACCTTCAACAATAGCAGTCTTACCGACGCCTGCCTCCCCTATTAATATCGGATTGTTTTTAGTGCGTCGAGAAAGAATTTGAATGATTCGAGAAATCTCGGCATCTCGACCAATGACTGGGTCAAGTTTGTTTTGTTGAGCGAGTTTTGTCAGACTTCGAGTATACTTTGAAAGTGCTTTGAATTTTTTCTGTGCTGTCGGCTCACTTGTGTGAGAACTTTTTAAATCTTCAAGTACTTTAGTCACATCATCCCGACTAATTTTAAATTTAGCCAGCAAGTCTTTTGCAGGAGAAGGAACTTCAATGGTGGCAATGAAAAGATGCTCAGTTGAAACAAACTCATCATGTAGCTCCGCGGCTACTTTACCAGAAGCTTCGATAACCTGAGCAAGTTCTGGTGTTAAATATATTTGGTACGAAGCAGAAAGTGTTTGCCCAGACTCGGCACCTTCGATAGCATCGAGGACAGAGTCGGTAAGGAGTATCGTGTCGACGTCCATTTTATCTAAAATAGACGGCACAATACTTTCTTCTTGAAGAATGAGAGCGGTGAGCAAATGTAAGGGACTGACATGATTTTGCCCACGTTCAATAGCCAGCTCATGAGCTTTACGGATTGCTTCTTTCGCTTTTGTTGTAAAGTGATTAAATGGAGGCATAGTTAGTTATATTTTACTCATTTTTTTGTCAAAGTCAATTTAAATTTTTATTATGAAATCGTTATACACTGACAGTTTTTTAAACGATGAAATTATCTGGCATGTGTTCTTCCGCTCAGACTGTACTACAATGTTTTCAATGATTTCTTTCGATTATGAACTGTTTACCCTATGCTTACCTTATGCTCCGCTCACGACTTACTATACACAAAAACTTATTTAAGGAGTATACTAAAAATATGGAAATGCAACCAGAACAAAGTGAAATAATTCCTGAAAACCCAGTAAGACCACCTCGAATAGAGGTAATTGAGAAAAATACTGGCAGGAATCGATTGCGAGATTTACAGAATATCTTTGATAAAGAAATATTTGACCCCGCCATTATGTCTCATGAAAAAAGAAATAATGCCTTCAATAAAGCTTATTATGCAGTAACTGAAAACGCAGAACTAGAGGCGCTTGTTATTAGAGGGATGACTGAAAAAAAAGTCCTGTATTTTGCAGCAGCAATGAATTACATAACAGAAGCATGTTTATCTTTAACTGATCAAGAGATAGAAACTATTGTAAGAAAATTCAAAGAAAAATTAAGATCAAAATCTCATCTATACGCAAATGTTTTATCGTCTGGAGATCTCACTGATCTCCAGACTGGAAGATGGGGTGATAAAAACCCCCATCAGACTTTTAACCCAGTAGGAATACAAGCTGTTACACGTTTTGTCCGAGCAAGAAAAAAACTTCACGAACTTTCACCTAGGACATTTTCTGCTTTTTATTTCAATAATTATCTAGATGCCGTACATAAAATTGATCTTATTGAATCTATAGATACAGAAAAAGGAATAGTATTAAACCTTATTCAAATCAAATCACGAGAATATCCTGAGGGTGAAATTCAAAAAAATACCCAAGCACATAGAGATTGGGTTAATCAATATATGACCAGTATCGGGTCATACGAAAAAGATTTTTTGTCAGAGCCACCCGATTCTCCAAAACGCAAAGAATTTTTGTCTAAAATTGATACTATTGAAGACGTATTTATTGATGTATTAACAGGAGATACTCCAGTTACCCGCGATTTACTCTACGCCCAATTAGGAATTGGAAATTTTCCAAAAGCTGAACAAATATGGATTTTGGAAAATTATCTTCCCACAATCAAAGAAGAATTAGATGTATTAGTTGCAAATGAAACAGTGGATAAGGAAAACGCTGACCTTCTCTTTTCCATTTTAAATGAACTTGAAATTCAACTGGAAAAAGCTAAGCAATATAAAAATAATCTCAAGGGTATATTTGAAATACACTCACTATGTACTGTAAATGAGAAAGTAGAGAGTGACACAATTGTCTTCCGAGCAAAAAATCATACCGACCAAAAAGCGATGAAAGTATCATAGTTGACGAAATTATATACAAAATGTATTATAAAAAAAGAACTTATGAAAGACGAGAATAAAATAAAAGACGATGAGATAAAAAAGCTTTTCAAAGAAAGAGCAAAAGTGCTTCTTCAAAGGCTTGTGGAAAAATTAAAAATTCAAAAAAAGGGATAGCAATACCCTATTATCACCAGTCCGGGTCAGTGCCTTGGACTGGTTTTTTATTTCACTACTTTTTTCAACACCTCCACAAGCTCCTCCAACTCCCCTTCTGCCGTCTCACGTCCTAAAGTAAATCGAAGACTGGATGTGCTACATGCTGGTTTGCCAAGTGTCGCGATAACATATGAAGACGAATCTTCTTTCAAAGTTAGGCAGGATGATGAGTATGAGCACGCAATACCCTCAACATCGAGAGAAATAACTACAAACTCCGCATCAAGAGCTGTTATATCTTCGCCCGAGACTTTATCTCGGTGTGCGGGGAAACATATGTTTATATTATTTGGCAAACGCTCGGTACGAGAGCCGTTCAGCTGAGCATGCGGAAATGCGTGCAAAATTTTCTCTACCGTCTTATCACGCAAAGCTACGAGCCGAGCCACCTCACTTTCTTTCACAGCCTCTGAAATCTCAAACGCTCGGGCAAGTCCGACAATCGCCGGTACATTTTCTGTGCCACTTCGCAGTCCCCTCTCCTGTCCGCCACCAAAAATGATAGGATGCATTCCGCCCCGTATAAGCGAAGTATTTTGTGTAGCATTTTGCCCAATATTTTGGACAGCCTGCACCGTGTTCCGGACATACAAAATACCCATTCCTCTCGGTCCGTACATTTTAATTCCATCAAGGGTGAGCATGTCCACACCGAGCCGCAATATATTGAGATCCATATACAACCCTGCCTGACATGCGTCAGTATGAAAAAATGGAAAATGAGAATCTTGCGCATGCCGCCATTCTTTTATTACTTTCCCAATTTCTTTGACCGGTTGTATCGTACCTATTTCATTATTTGCATATGCAATACTCACAAGCACAGTATTGGGTCGGAGTGCTTCTCGAACATCTCGGGCTGAAACCAAACCATCTTCCGAAACCGGGAGGTATGTGACTTCGCCACCTTGGCGTTCTATTTCTTTACACGTTTCGAGGATGGAGGAATGCTCAATAACGGTAGTTATAATATGTGGAACAAAGTCTTTCCGACGGGCAGCCTCAAATACCCCAAGGAGTGCGATGTTGTTTCCCTCCGTACCCCCCGATGTAAAAATGATTTCCTTTTCCTGAGCACTCAACATGTCGGCGATTTTCTTCCTCGCTTCTCCGACTGCCTCTTTCGCTGCTCGCGCTTCGGCGTAAAGGGCCGACGGATTTGCGAAAGAATCAGAATCACCATTCATCCACGGACGCATTGCCTCCAAAACTTCTCTGGCGAGAGGAGTACTCGAAGCATAATCAAGAAATATTCTTTTTTTAAAATTAAAAGAATTAGGCGGAGACATAAAAAAAGTCTAGCAAAAGATTTGTATAAAAACAATTTTCAAGGTACACTAGCCCAATGAGTGTCAACCCACTGTACATTGCAATAGGACTTGGAGTGCTGAATGTAGTCAGTATCGGATGGCTCATCCGCCTTGAAATAAAGATGTTGCGTTTACTCAAAGGTAAAAATGCCGAATCACTCGAAGACACGATCCTCGATCTTCACAAAAAACTCGACATACTCGGAGAATTTCGCAAAGACTCCCTTTCGTACTTTGGAGATGTGGAGAAAAGAATCACTCGCAGTATCCAGGCAGTCGAAACAGTTCGTTTTAATCCCTTTAAAGGATCAGGTGACGGTGGAAACCAGAGCTTTTCCACAGCGCTTTTAAGCGAGCATGGGGACGGTGTCGTAATTTCTTCACTCTATTCTCGCGATCGAATTAGTATTTTTGGTAAACCACTTTCTAAATTTCAAAGTGAATTTGAATTGACCGAAGAAGAATGTGCTCTAGTTGCAGAAGGTAAGAAAAAAGTATCCTTGTAGACGAAATGTTATATCGTTGTCACATGACAACTTCATCATTATAGTTATGAACACAAAAGATTCTCACATCATCTCCCGTCCTCCTGTCGTAGCAATCATGGGTCACATCGACCATGGAAAATCGACTCTTCTTTCGTATATCCGAAAAAGTAATACTCCTCTCAATGAAGCAGGTGGTATTACTCAACATATCTCTGCGTATGAAGTTATCCACAAAAACACGCAGGATAGTGATGCCACTGAACACACTATCACTTTTCTCGACACCCCTGGACATGAAGCTTTCTCAGGAATTCGCACTCGTGGTGCAACAGCCGCAGACATTGCTGTACTCGTCGTCGCCGTCGATGACGGAGTCAAAACTCAAACACTCGAAGCATACAAATCTATTATTGGCAGTAAAACACCCTTCATTGTTGCACTCAATAAAATAGACAAGCCCGATGCAAATATAGAACGCACAAAACAATCACTCGCAGAAAATGAAATATACATCGAAGGCTACGGTGGAGATATTCCAGTAGTGGCAATCTCTGCAAAAACAGGAGAAGGTGTAGCAGAACTTCTCGACATGATTCTTCTCGTGGCAGAAATAGAAAATCTTACAGGCGATCCGAATCTCCCTGCCACAGGTATTGTTATTGAAAGCAATCGAGATGAGAAAAAAGGTATCACTGCAAGTTGCATCATTCAAAATGGTACTCTCAAAAAAGGCTCGTATATTACTTCGGGCACAAGTAGTGCTCCGGTACGTATCATAGAAAATTATCTTGGTAAGCACATTGATGAAGCGACTTTTTCAAGTCCAATTAAGATTATTGGTTGGGATTCTCTACCTCAAGTCGGTTCAACTTTTAAAACATTTGCTGATCGCTCTGAAGCACGCTCGGATATTGAAAAAGCAATTGAAAGTGGGCACACTCAAAAGACACACGCAGGAAAAACACACGCGGAAACGGACACACTTGTTCCTCTCATAGTTAAAGCAGATACAGGTGGGTCATTAGAAGCAGTACTCCACGAAATTCAAAAATTACAAAATAAACTGCAAAATGCAACGCTGCATGGAGAACACGCCGCGGGCACTTCCTCACCACTTCCCATCGTACGTCCCCATGTCATTTCGTCTGGTATCGGAATAATCTCAGAAAATGACGTCTTGCGTGCGGGTGGTACTCTCAAAGCTATTGTGGTTGGATTTCATACTGACATAGACTCGCAAGCAAAAAATCTCGCAGAACGTAACGGTATCGATATACAAACATTCGATATTATTTACAAGCTTAGTGAATGGTTAACGGAAACACTGACAGCACGGACTCCAAAAATAGAAGTGGAAGATTCTCTCGGAGTGGCAAAAATTCTTAAAATCTTTAGTAAAACAAAAGACAGACAAATCATCGGTGCAAAAGTTGAGAGTGGCACTATTACCCTCGGTAGTCAAGTTAAAATACTACGCCGTGATGTAGAGATAGGGAGAGGACGAGTTAAAGAATTACAGCAAGCCAAAAACCGTACCAATGAAGTAGGAGTAGGTATTGAATTTGGTACACTCATAGAAGCAAAAATAGAAATTGCGCCGGGTGACCGAATTGAAAGTTTTAATCTCATAGAAAGATAATTTATACAAACATATGTCAATTCGAGATGAAAAAGTAAAAGAAATACTACGAGATATGGCTGCTCGATATTTTCTGCACAATGCAAGTGGCGCTTCGCTTCTTACTGTCACGTCGGTTGTGCTGTCAGCTCGGGCAAAATATGCTACCATTTTCTTTACTGTCTTTCCGGCTGGCAAGACAGCGCAACCAACAGAAGA
Source organism: Parcubacteria group bacterium (assembly GCA_038327915.1). Taxonomy (GTDB): domain Bacteria; phylum Patescibacteriota; class Minisyncoccia; order Phycocordibacterales; family DATDWN01; genus CAIXDB01. The sequence continues at coordinate 8,235 of JBBQLO010000030.1, forward strand.
AAATGGAGACAAAAACACAGTAAAAAATAATCTTGAGAAAACCGCCCTCGAATTTGCCAAACGCAAACGAAGCGAATTCAAAGCATTTCTTCGTGAAAATTCTTCACTCGGCATCGTTCCTCAAATCGACTTCGAAATTGACCTCGGCGAAAAAAACCGTCAAAGAATTGATGAATTACTGAGTCAAGATGCGATCCGACAGGACAGAGATACAGATTTAAAAAATGAAGAAGAAAAAGAAAAATAGTACGGCCTGGTAGCCAAGTAGAAAGGCGTTCCTCTGCAAAAGGAATATTGCGCGGGTGCGATTCCCGCCCAGGCCTCAAACAAAGTTATTTTGTTATAAGCTTTGTGATTTAATTGACAAAATATTGCCCGAGTGGTGGAATTGGTATACACGCGAGACTTAAAATTTCGTGACCGCAAGGTCGTGTGGGTTCGATTCCCACCTCGGGCACCAGAATAGTACTCAATGATTTTTTCGAGGGTTTTTCTGAAGCCCAAATGCGGGACGCGCGAAGCGCGTCCCAATGGTTTCCGCCTGAATCCGCCAAGGATTTCGAATGCGAATCTGCCAAAAATGAATCCGAATCTGGCGCGCAAGCGCGCAAGGTTTTTTCGCCAAGGAGGAGGTGCGAGCCAAAGATTTCTTTGGCACAGACCTTTTTAGCAAAAAGGTCTGAATCAGAAGCGATTTTGTCCAATGACTGAGCCTCCGTTACCCATTCTTTCATCGGTTCGAGCCAATCATTCTGCTTGTGTGAAAGAGATGTCATTTCTTCTTCGAGCGACTTCTTGGAAAGCAATAGTTTTGATTTATGTTCACGATATATTTCTCGTTCAATATCCTGTTCTAA
>JBBQLO010000031.1:0-9076 GCA_038327915.1 Parcubacteria group bacterium
GGGTGCGGAAGGCGGACACGGGGAGGAACACGCCTCATGGAGTGTTCTGGAGCGGATGCTGAGTCGTGACGGAATTCATTGTCAGAGTCATCACTTACACATTTTTAATAAAATAAGTTCGAGCAAAGTCGTAAAGACACACCAAAATAAATACTAGATTTGGGGAACATTGTCTCGCGAAGCTCCCGTAAGGGGGTTTTTAGTCGGTCTCGCATATCTTTTGTTTTCAGTAGGATCGAGAGAGTATCAAACTATACAGCTACGTACTATTTGACATTTATCAATCAATATGATATGATATTGTAAATATGAATATATCTACAGACATCGAAAAAAGCATACATCAAAGACCTACTAGACGCGTGACGGGGCACATTCTTTCTGCTATTTTAATAGTATCTGAATTGTCTCTTGGAAGTGGCTTAGCTTTTGTACCAAATTCTACTCAAGCAGACACTCAGTCCGCTACTCAAATAAATGTTCCAAACCTTATTCAGAGTACGGCCATAAAAGTTATTTCTCCTTCTTCGGGTCAAACTCTCATGGGCCCTATCTTACTGGCTATAAATGATGTGCCTGCAGGTACAGCCACTGTTGAATATTGGTTGAACGGAAAGCGTTTTACCAATGCACTGAGCGGTTCTTACAATTACGAATGGAATTCATTTTATGGTTGGAACGGTAATTATGTTGTTGAAGCAGTGGCGCGAGATAGTAGTGGCAACGAAACTTCACGTAGTTCAAAAGTAAATTTTACTATCGTTAATCCTGGTGGGGGAGGTGTGACTTTAACATCGACTAATATTTTAAACCAGACTTTGAGCGGTACCGTAACTATTAGTGCTAAAACTAGTCTTCCTTCAGGTACCTCACTTGAGCGCATGCTTATTAGAATAGATGGTAATAGTGTTGGATCACTATCGTATGTCCCCAGCATCACTTATGTTTTAGATACTACTACATTGCGCAATGGTATGCATGAGGTAGTTATTGCTGGTTATAACGCGCCTCAGGATAACGGTGGTTTTGGTTTGGTACAAGTGCCCATTACCGTCAATAATGGTCATGTATTACAAGAAATTCGTGCTACTTATAGTAATATTTTTATATCACCCGGACAAGCAGTAAATCTTTCGGCTCGTGCGGTATACACCGATGGCCAGGAGCAACCACTTTCTTCAGGTATCAGTTTTTCAAGCGATTCACCGCAAGTAGCATCGGTTTCGGATTCTGGTACAGTAACTGGGGTTGGACAGGGGAACGCAAAAATCACCATGAGCGGTTTTGGAAAAAATCGGATTCTACATGTCTATGTTGACCCGTTGAATCATGGTTTTCCACACTTGTCTAAAGGCGGGGGAGTCTTAACGGTGTATGATCCTTCCAAGTCAATATATATGAGAAGTCTGTTTTTTCTTGGAAGCCAGGCAATGCAACAAAATCCGGGTTTAGGAAGCATTATGCAGTCAGCCGGGATAAATACAATGGAAGAAAATTTGTATTATAACCCAATTGATATTCACTCCTCGGATTATAACAGCTGGCAGAGCGCGGTTGATGTTGAATACAATAAAAAAATTGCTTTGGCAAAACAATATAATTTTGGTTTGTATTTTTCGGGTGATGATATTGCGAGGACTTCAGCCAATTTAAATAATTCTATTGATGCTAGTTCTTTCGGGCCAAAGGCTGTACAACACGCATTTCAGATTATCGCAAATAGTGGACAACAAGTCGGCGCGGATATGGTAGATGAAGTTAACTATCAATGGGGAGACAACCCTAAACCGACCAACGGCGCATGGCTTTCCCTTTCACCTTCGATTCCCGACAATGCTTTTACAACTCTCATGAGTACCATTAACAGCGTTTCCGGAAGAATGCCAATTAGTTGGCCGGTAACTACAGGATCGGCCCAAGCGGTAGAAAATTGGGAAGGTAATCCTCAATTTTCCGATTATCATACTTTGTATTGGACATATATTACAACTAAGGCAGTATATCCATGGTCACCTTCGCTAAATCAATCTGAAGAAAATTTACAAAACTTCATGGATAAATACACCGACAGGACAAAAGCTCTTATTACACTTCAGTCGGCTATGGGTTCCGGATATGTCAAAAACCCCTGTGGAATAGCTGGGAAGCCAGACTGTGCCGATGGTTTTGTTCCCGGTCAGGACACTATTTACGTTGCTGGAATGACACCCACTCAAATATCCGCAAGTCTTTTTAACGAAGTTGCGCGTGGCGCTGCTGGGGTACGCGTCTATGCCTATGACACACCACCATGGAAAGTTTGTAGAGCAACCAAGCCTATTAAATTAACTTTGAATGTCGATTGTCTCCAGCAAGGATCTGATCCGTTTGGTCTTGGTCAAGACAGATGGCAGGCATTAAGTACTTCGTTTAATCTTATTAGAAAACTTGAGCCGGATATTTTGCAACCCTTAACCAGTTCAATTGATTTGGGTGCCAATTTTTATACCGGAGCAAAAAGTGGTTCAAACAGTCGTATGCTTATTACCACGAACATGTCTGAGGTGTCGTATACAGAAACAGTAGATTTGTCACCGTACATGTATAGTGGAGCAGGCTCAATTGAGAGGTATCGAATTTTGGGGAATTCTGTTTACAGTGATATTGTTGCAAATACTTCCTCGGTTCAGCAGTTATTTGAACCAGGTCAGACGGTTATTTGGGTTTTTCGACCTAATACGGACACTGAAGCCCCTAAAGTTTCCATCGTCTTGCCTTCAGTAGATAATTCAGTTTCCGGAACGGTTAACCTTGTCGCTTCTGCTTCAGACAATATCGGCGTAACCTCGGTCCAGTTCAAAGTGGATGACTCTAATTTTGGAGTCTCGAGCGAGACAGATCCTTATAGCGTATTTTTTGATACTACAAAAGTTTCCAACGGCAGTCACACTATCTCTGCCAGTGCATCCGACGCTGCGGGCAATACTGGAAATGCCTCACCTGTAACTATTGTTGTTAATAATAAAGTTGCAGTTATTATTCCTCCGGTCGTGCCACCAGTATTGCCACCTGTTATTATTCCAACCCCAATAGTAGTCCCTTCTCAATCCACCACAACTTCAACTATTGCTCCTATTTTTGGACTTGTTGCAGAATGGCCTTTGTCTGACGGATCAGGTTTTGGCGCAGTGAATTCTTCTGGTACGAATACTGTGTTGTCACTTATTGGTTCACCGACATGGTCACCACTTAGTGATTGTAAATTACAGACGACATGCCTTTCTTTTAATGGTAGTACTCAGTCTGCACAAGCTACGTTGGATCTTTCTCACACTTCTGCCGTTACTGTTTCTTTTTGGATGAATATTCCTGCGTATACTAATACAAATGGCTTGGCTCTCGAGTTTGCTTCAAGTCAATATGGTTTTAACGGTGAAGTAGGAGGTTTTGTAGTTGATCCAAATTCAGGAGAAAATGGAGGAGGAAGTTTTGAAGTGGGTCTTAAGGGTGATGTTGGTTACAACAGAGTCTTGTTTGCAAGACCAACGGCTGGAGCATGGCATCAGTACACATTTGTTTTTGATAAAAGTGCATCTTCTACACAGGAAGTTATCCCATACGTAGATGGGTTACCAGTGGCTTATACTCAGGTTTCTTCAAGTGACAATGTTAATAATTTTGGGAATTTATCTCTAAGTGTTATGTCAAGAGGGGGCACTACATTGTTTGCTTCAGGTAAAATACAGGATATAAAAATATATAGCGGAGCTTTTCCTCCTGTAAATTCTCCAGTTATAGAGATTGCACCTGCTCAGGTATTTACTTTTTTGCCTCACTATGACAATGATACTGTGGTTGCTGATGGTGACGTGTCGTACCTTATTATGAGTCATGCGCGTATTCCGTTTACATCATACCCGGCATATAAAAGACTTGGGTACGAAAATCGAGTACACAATCTTTCGGGTGATACATCTGGATATCCATTCGCCACCACTACTGACGGTCAAAAATATAACATAGGAGATCCTGCTGGAGCACACCCCGTCGGTAGCTGGCTTATTAATGCGGATAACGTATATTATGTATCTACAGCAGGAATTATTCTGGTACCTTCTATTCGAATGGTTATTTCTAATGGGAATAAGATAGAGAATGTTCTACCTATGAATATTTCTGATATAAATGCGTACAATGATGGTTCTCATTTGCCGGACATGACTCCTCTGGATTCGAGAGTTTGGACAGAATAAGAGTCCATTAAATTAACCTTTAACCTTGAGCCTGGTTTGTTTATGTTTGTCTATTTTAGGCATGCGTATGACTAAAAGTCCGTGTTTTTCTATTGCTTCAGCTTCTTCCACTTCTATTTCCGCTGGAAGCATGACAGTTCGACTAAATACTCCCCAGTATAGCTCCTGATGAAAATAATCCTCGTCTTTTATGAGTCTTTCGGTTTCTCGCTTACCTTTAATTGTTACTATGTCGCGAGTGATAGATATATCAAGGTCCTCTGGACGAACTCCAGCGACCATTGTTTTGATAACAATTTCCGTGGGAGTCTGGTAGACGTCGACCGTTAGTTGGCCTTCCTCTTCCTCCTCTGCCCATGATCCACTTTGCGATATGGATGTAGGAACTCCTGTTGGTATTTTGTGAGGAGGTGCTGCAAATTCTACATCGTCGTTTTCTTGCATATCATCCATTCGCACTGCACCAGTTAGTTTTTCAAAAAATGATCGGTTGTCTTTCATGGTAATAATGTTATTTTTTATAATTTCAAATGCGAACCGTATGTGAGGCTAAAATTAAAATTCTTACATGTATAATAATTTTAATATAACTTAGGCTTAAACTTATGTTTGAACTTTTGGTCGGATATCGTTTTGAACTTTTTCAAATAAGAGCATAAGTGTGATCACTCCAACCCACACCGATCCAAAGACTAAAAAAATATGACCTTCACTCTGTTGTATTATAAATAAATTAAACAAGGTATGCAATGTAATGGCGAGGATAAGTCCACACGCGAGATATATTCTCCGAGTTGAGTTGTTTTTGTAGTAAGAAATGGCCATGAACACTCCTATTGTTGCAGAGGACATGGTGTGTAAGAGAGAAGCTCCAATAAAACGTAAATTACCTGTTACGATTGTGCCCACGAAGTCGCCACTATGAATAGGGTCTACAAGAAAAAGAGTATTTTCGAGCGCTACAAAACCGAGAGCAGAGACAATGAGGTAAATCATGTCGTCGACAGGTTCGTCTGTCGCTTTGTTTCGTAGGGCTATATAGTACACCGTGCCAAATTTGAATAACTCTTCCAGTGTTGCCCACAGAACAAAAGTTATAGTTCCGCCGTGAATATATTCGTACACTATCTTTTGGAAAGGAAGGACAAGAACCACAGAAAGCATTCCACCAAGAAATGCGAGTGTAATCATTTTATGTGGTTCCGGATGTCTGTCTTCTTTGAGCCAGAACCATAACCAAATGAAGGCGGGGATAAGACCTAAAAGAAATGCGAGGATAAAGGGATATTTTTCTATGAATGTGAGCAGCATATTGTTAAAATGATGGAAATTTATTAGTAAAATATTTTACTAATAAATTTCCACTAAGTCTTGTGTGGCCATGTACTTACCATAAGCAGTTGTTTGTCTGGAATATGTGGCAAATAAATCCATATTTCTTCTGTAATGAAGGGCATAAATGGGTGCAGTAGTCGCAGAGATGTTTCGAGGATGTGAAAAAGTGTATATTGTGCGGATATTTTTATTTCCGCACTTTCACTCGCTATTTTTCCTTTCGCTTCTTCTAGTATCTTGTCAGCATATGTGTGCCACACATAGTGATAGATTTTTTCCGCTGCCAAGTAAAAGCGATAATTTTCCATGTCTGTCGTTATGTCTGTGACAAGTAGTGCACATTCGTCTATATATTTTTGGTCTTCTTCTGTGATGGTCGAGGGTTTGATCCCGTCCCAGTTATTTGTGTTCGTTAAAACAAATCGGCTAATGTTCCATATTTTATTGGCAAAATTTTTATAGGCTTTTACTTTTGCTGTATCAAATTTACTATCTGCTCCCGGACCAACTCCTACAATAAGAGCCATGCGTAGTGCATCTGCTCCAAACTGATCTATCATATCAATTGGATCAATCCCATTATTTAGTGATTTGCTAAATTTTTTGCCAGATTTATCTCGAACCATCCCATGAATATAGACCGTCTTGAAAGGAATTTGCCCTAAAAGATACGTACTCATCATTATCATCCGTGTTACCCACAGTGGTAGTATCTCATACCCTGGGGAGAGAAAAGTTGTTGGATGATATGTTTTTAAATCATCCGTATTTTCGGGCCATCCAAGTGTTGAAAATGTCCAAAGACTAGAAGAAAACCATGTATCAAGAACATCAGGATCTTGTGTCCACCCTTCTTCTGTGGGTGGAGTGATTCCGCAGTATATTTGTTTTTTTGGTCCATACCATACGGGAATTTGATGACCATACCAGAGTTGTCGACTTATGCACCAGTCACGCAGGTTCTCAATCCAATGTTTAGCAATTTTTTCAAATTGATCTGGAAGTATAGTGATGCTTTTATCATAATTCTTTCCTTCACTTTTACCTTCTATTACAGAAAGCATCAATTTTTTTAGAGTAACAATTTCTCCCTTTTTTATTGGCCCAAGTTTTTCGTGTTGGTAAGTAAATTCTTTATTGACGTCTACAAACCATTGAAGTTTTGGTAAGGGTTCTATGATTCCTCCCGTGCGTTCTGCTGTTGCTATATTTTGCTCAATTTCTTTTTCTTCAATCATCAATCCTTTTTCTCGAAGCCAAGTAGCCACGATTTCTCGTGCCTCAATTGTTTTTTTGTCCGCAAGCAGAGGAGACTGAACGGACATTTTTGCAAATTCATTTATTACTTGTATTTTAGGTAGGCTGTGTCTCTCTCCAATTCTCCAGTCGATCATACTGTGGGCAGGGGTTACTCCCAAAGCTCCAGTGCCAAATTCCGGATCAACTTCTGTATCCGCAATAATTTTTATTGATAATTTTTCTCCTGCAAAATCACTAACATTAAATATTTTTCCTATGAATTGCGTATATCGAGGGTCGTCAGGATGTACTGCCACCGCACTGTCGCCGACTTTTGTTTCTGGGCGTGTCGTCGATATGGCGATGGGAAAGTCTGGTGAATATTTGAAAGTGTAAAGAATACTTTTTCTTTCTACGTAGATTATTTCGTCATCTGAAATAGTAGTCTGTCCTTTTGGATCCCAGTTTACAATTCGAAACCCTCGATAAATAATTCCTTCGTCGTACATTTTTTTAAATGCTGTTCGAACCCCTAAATTTCTTTTTTTGTCCAAAGTAAATGCTTCGCGAGACCAGTCGAGTGAGGCTCCCATTTTTTTTATTTGATTAACAATGGTATCGTGACTTTCTTGAGCAAATTTTTCTACTCGTTTGAGAAACTCTTCGCGTCCTAAATCATGCCGATTTTTTCCTTCTTCTTTCTGTATCAATTTTTCTACTTTAGATTGTGTAGCTATAGCCGCGTGGTCTGTGCCAGGTACCCACAGAGTACGTATTCCTTGCATTCGTTTGTATCGAATTACGATATCTTGGATCGTATCTTCAAAGGCGTGTCCGATATGAAGTGTGCCAGTTACATTTGGAGGAGGAAGTACTACAGAAAAGTGGGGAGCACTTTTTTTTGTAACTTTTTTTTCGATACATGTGTCAGGATTAAAAAAACCACTTTTTTCCCACAGATCATATATACGGTTTTCTGTAGATTGGGGACTATACGGGGCGAGAAATACATTCGGAGTGTCTTCATTCATTCTTAAAGGATAGCATGTTACATTAAATTTGTATAAATTCGGGTCTCGCCACGAAGGATCTGCGAGAGTCCTTTGTTATATGCTTAGGAAGGTATGCCAAAAGTTCTCAAAGACACGAATTTCAATTTGTCTTTTGTATGTCCTTTATGTCTCTTATTTAAAAAAGACATATTTTAAGTCGAATAAACAAAACATAAAGGACATACTTTTATGATAAAGGACATGCTCGTTAATATGGCTAATAACAATGGTTTTTTGTGACAATGTGACCTTGATGCTTTATTGACATTTTACAAAACAGTGTGTATATTGTGTCAATCTCAAATCTTTGGGAAATGAAAATTATTAAAAGTCAAATCATTATTCGTTTATTCATTATTAAAATATATATATTTATGAAACATAAACTTTCACTTCTTTCGGTTAAAAAAGGAATCGTTCTCCTTGCGGTCCTTATTGCGGGCAGTGCTATTGGATCCGCTCGTACGGTTCATGCCGACACAAACTGTGCAGGAATTTTTCCACTTGATATACCCATATCCACCAGTGTTCCTTTTCAATTTCCTTGTGGTGGTTTGACATTCAATAATTTTCAAATCTCTCCTACAACTTCTTGGAATTCTGGTTCCCAATCTATTGACTTGATTGGAGCAACTACCAACGGTTCCAGCGTTACCCTCACTTTTAATCTTCATGATGACGCTAACCATCAGCCAAAAGAAATTTTAATAAACTATACTGTATCAACAGCATCAGGTCACAATGTCACTAAGACACAAACCACTGTTGCTGGTAACCAGGCTTTGGTTCAGCAAGTTGTATGTTGGAAGTCGAGTGGTGTCTCATATATTGGGGACGGCTTATGCTATTCACCCGATCAAGTAATTTTAGCTAATTATGTTGTTCAGGACAGTACAGGTGCAGGAAACTCTGGATCAGCACCTATTTTGAGTGGTCCAAATAACATATATGTTAGTAATGAGGTTCACCCACATACTGGAGGCTATGTTACTACATTTACTCAGACCTTCTATTTTAATTCCCCTGCACCTGTCAATCACCCTCCAGTCATTACCGTCATCGGTGCAAACCCTACATCAGTCACTGTTGGTCAGACATACACCGACTTAGGTGCAACAGCTACCGATCAGGAAGATGGCAATATTACAAACAAAATCGTCACAACTGGATCAGTTAACCCAGCTGTTGTTGGTACCTACACAATTACTTACACTGTTA
>JBBQLO010000032.1:0-7996 GCA_038327915.1 Parcubacteria group bacterium
TTCAGTCAGGGGATATTTTTGTTGATGGAACTCTTGGTGGTGGGGGACATACTGAAGAAGTTCTCAAACGATTTGAAAATTTTGTTAGAATTGTGGCACTGGATCTCGATAGTGAGGCAATAGAAAGATCGAGAATACGCTTATCACGCTATGGTACAGAGGCGAGTACAAACATCTCATATATTGAAGGTAGTTTCCGAAATGTTGATGCATTGCTTCACTCTCACGGAGTGGATCACGCCGATAAAATTATTCTTGATATTGGACTGTCCTCAAACCAATTCGAGGATTCGGGTCGAGGTTTTTCATTTCAAAAAAATGAGCCCCTCAACATGTCTTTCAAAAATGAAGTCACGAGAGATGACCTCACTGCAAAAGAAATTCTTAATACGTGGGATGAAGAAAACATTCGTGCAATTCTTTCAGGCTATGGAGAAGAAAAATTTGCATACAAAATAGCAAAAGCAATCGTCGAGTCTCGACAGAAAAAATTAATCGAAATGACGGGTGAACTTGTAGAAATTATTAAATCTGCGACTCCGAGCTTTTACCACCACGGCAGAATTCACCCAGCTACGAGAACATTCCAAGCACTTCGAATTACTGTCAATGATGAAATCGAGGCATTAAAAGAAGGGGTGGATAAATGTTTTGGATATTTAGGAAATGGGGGACGCTTAGCGGTAATTTCATTCCACAGTCTCGAAGACAGAGTGGTAAAACAATTTTTTAAAACAAAAGAAGAAGAAGGGTATGGAAGGCGTATAACAAAAAAACCTATTACCCCAAGTGAGAGTGAAATTACAGAAAACCCCCGCTCACGAAGTGCAAAACTAAGAATTATTGAAAAGCGAGGCGAGCAAAAAAAATTTTAATAAAAATTTATACACACGAATGACAGAAAAAATTTTACAACTAAACACAGAGAAAAATATTTTTTGGACACTATTAGCAATCCTCGTTGCGTCCGCGTTTTTTTATTCATATTCTATTAATGCTACAATCCACAATATAGTTTCTCGTCAAAATTTCGAAGCGAAAGCCTCTCAACTTACCATAAGCCTCAGCGCAGAGGAATATCAATATATTGGAATACGTAACAAAATAACTCTTTCATTTGCCCACTCACTGGGATTCAAAGACGTATCTACCAAGACTTTTATTTCAAACAATCCTCATACACTTGTTTCATATCTTTCGCACTGATAAAATGAGACACAATGAAGGTACACTACTCATCACGCATTACGCTTATTTCCATTTGCATTTTTTTGTTTGCGATACTTCTTGTTGGTAAATTATACTGGTTGCAGGTTGTCAATAACGATGTCTACATTCAAAAGGCTGACAGGCAATATCTTTCTACCAATGGCACCTTATACAGTCGTGGATCTATATTTTTTCGAGACAAAAGTGGCACCCTTGTTTCAGCTGCGACACTCCAGTCTGGCTTTACTGTCGCTATTAACCCAGAAATCCTCAAAAACCCAGAACAGGTGTATAACTCGCTTTCGGGAATTATTTCTCTTGACCGTGTAGTTTTTTTTGCAAAAGCAAAAAAACAGAGTGATCCGTATGAAGAAATAGCAAAACGTGTTTCTACTGATGTAGGTAGTAAAATAAGTGCACTCAAGATCCCTGGACTTTCTGTGTATAAAGACAGATGGCGTTTTTACCCCGGAGAAAGCTCCGCGGCTCAAGTTGTAGGACTACTTGGTTTCAAAGGTAACGATTTTGCAGGTCGGTACGGATTGGAACGACAATATAATCCCACATTACAGCGAAGTGACAACACATATGTTAATTTCTTTGCCCAAATATTTTCTGATATTGGTAATGCGATTGCCACCACATCTATCGCCGAAGGAGATATTATTACAAGCATAGAACCGACAGTGGAGTCAGATTTGGAACAAGAATTAGCAACTACTACAAAAAAGTGGAATTCGGATTATAGTGGAGGAATTATTATGAATCCAACAACCGGCGAAATCTACGCCATGGCGAATTTTCCTAGTTTTAATCCCAACAACACCGAAAAACAGAAAAATATTTCAGTTTTTTCCAATCCTCTAGTTGAGAATGTGTATGAAATGGGATCGATTATAAAGCCACTTACACTCGCAGCGGGTATCGATACTGGGGTAGTTACAGCGAGCTCGACATACTATGATCCGGGTTATGTGATTGTTAATAATAAAAAAATATCAAATTTTGATGGTAAGTTTCGAGGAATTGTTGATATTCAAACAATGCTCGCACAGTCACTAAATGTCGGCGCTGCTCACATAGAATCTCTTGTCGGCAACAAACGCTTTGCGGATTACATGAAAAGTTTTGGACTCGGTAGTAAAGCTGATATTGACCTACCGAACGAAAGTCACAACCTACTCGACAACTTAAAAAGTCCGAGGGATATTGAATACGCCACAGCATCTTTTGGTCAGGGTATTGCTCTCACCCCTATTTCTACCATTCGTGCCCTCGCTTCTCTTGCAAACGGAGGTGTACTCGTCACTCCTCATGTTGTTTCGAGAATTGTCTACAAAACAGGACTTTTTAAAGACACCCCTGTGGAAACTACGCCTTCTCTTATTAAAAAATCATCAGCGACCGAAGTCACGCGTATGATGGTATGGGATGTTGATCACGCTTTGTTTGGTGGGACAGTTAAACTGCCTCAGTATAGTGTTGCTGCAAAGACGGGTACGGCGCAAATTGCTGTGAATGGTAAATACAGCGAAAGCCAGATTTTACACTCATTTGTTGGTTTTTTTCCAGCCTACAATCCTAAATTTTTTATTTTTCTCTATACAGTAAACCCTAAAGGTGTGAAGTATAGTTCGGAGACACTAACAATGCCTTTTATTGATTTAACCAAATTTCTGATAAACTACTATGAAGTCCCTCCAGACAGGTAGACGATAAATATAAATATATGACTTTCCTAAAACAATGTATCAAACATATATTTCAATATGAATCCAAGCTGATACTTCGTAAATACAAACCAAAGATTATTGTTGTGGCAGGAAGTGTCGGAAAAACACTCACACGGGATGCTATTTACTCAGTATTGTCGAAGAAATTTTTTATTCGTAAAAGTGACAGAAGCATTGCTTCAAATTTGAGTGTTCTTCTCGCTATTATAGGTCGACCCATGTCCGGAGTACCCACTCTTCCAAAAGGAATAAAGTGGAAAGAGGCAAAGGTTACTCTAGAGCTTGTGAGCTGGTGTGTTCTCACGGCTTTTTTTGCATTGAGGTGCTTGCTTTTCAAAGTTATCTATCCTGAGTATCTTGTACTTGAAGCAGACTTAGACAAGCCGGGGGATTTACGTAAACTGGCACAATGGCTCTCACCAGATATATTGGTACTTACATCTATCGGCGCGATACCTTCCCACATTGAGTTTTTTTCCACTATCGACCATTATTTTGCTGAAGTTAAAAACCTTATTAGCTCTGTGAAGCGGGAAGGTTCTATCGTGTACAATGCGGATAGCGACAACACTGCTCATCTTGCCAATAGCGCTCTGGCCTTTACAGTGCCATGTGGTATGGCTGGAGACTGCATTGTGAGAGGAACACCCTTCGAGATTTTATACAGCGCCGAAAGTACAGGCAAAACTCCGACAGGAATGGCTTTCAAAGTTTCCTCTGACAACATTGAATCTGATATTGTGCTCTTTGGTTCAATAGGTGTTCATAACGAGTATGCATGTTTACTCGCTCTCGGCGTAGCTCGCGATCTCAAACTAAACACAAAAGATGCAATAAACGCTTTACGCCAATTTAAGCCGATTATTGGAAGGATGAATATTGTAGCTGGCATTAAAGACTCTATTATTATCGATGATTCTTACAATTCTTCTCCAATATCATGCGAGCAGTCGATTGAAATACTTTCTCGTCTCTCATGTAGTGGTAAAAAAATTGCGGTGATAGGAGATATGCTTGAGCTTGGAAGGTATTCCACCGAGGAGCACAAAAAAATTGCACATCTTCTCGCTCATGTTTCGTCTGTATGTATTTGTGTGGGTATTCGGTCGCGAATTATTGCTGAAGAAATGCAGTCACTTGGTCTCCCAAACAATCTTTTTGGTGGACTTGCCGAGACTGCTATTTTTTCAGTAGATACTGCTTTTGAAGCGGGTAATATTCTTCAGCCTCTCCTCTCGCCAGGAGACATTGTGCTTATAAAAGGATCTCAAAGTATGAGAATGGAACGTGTGGTTCTCGAAGTAATGCGCCATCCAGAAAACTCTTCAAAATTACTGGTGCGACAGGATCCAGAGTGGTTAACTAGGGAATAATAATAAATAATGTGGTATACTTTTGTTATAATGAAAAATAAAAACATTACTTTGATTATAGGAATCGCCTTACCCATCCTCTTTATTACAATAATTTCAATAGTAATTTTTACCCCTAACTTATTTATAAAACCTCAATACAATTTTTTATATTCAATCGAAGACAGTTATTACAGTTACAATCAACAATATTTAAATTCATACAGCATACAAAACGGGCACTTAGTGTCGACAGCTCTTCCAGTGTATTCTAATACTAAGATTGTATACAAAGGCGACAACCCCCCTTTATTTTTATATGACGTAAAAAATAATTCAACACATCAAATTAATTTCGTTGATACAAAAAACCTTAGCATTGAAGCTGGCCCATCGTCACCAGATGGATACATAGTAAAATACCAATACAGCAATGATGGCATTTTTGGGTTGTTGGGATCAAACAACAACCAAAATGGACATGTCATAGCCAAAGGTAATGGATCAAAAAAACTAGACGGACTAGATTCCGGAAATTATGGATATTCTTATAATGAGAACTTTAAATTTATTGGTTGGATAAAATAAAATTTATGGACAAACAACAAACCATTGCTTTTATTGAGGATCAGTTAGCAGCTGGTAAAATCTCAAAAGAAGACATATTTTCTATAGCAAGTCGTGGGGCTCCTGTAAGTCGTAGCGTGATGCCAACCTCCTCATCAAAAAATCTTATTAGTACTTTTTACGGTATTGGTGCAATTATCGCGCTTATTGGTATTGTAATTCTTATTGAGCAAAATTGGACTCAAATTGGTTTTGGTGGACGAATACTAGTCACACTAGGAATTTCTTTAACTACGTACGTAGCTGGCTTCCTTTTCAACAAAGATCATCAAAGAATAATTTCCCAAATTATGTTTACGATTTCGTCTGCACTTGCTCCTCTGGGAGTGTATGTTCTTTTAAATGAAGCAAATATTGATTTCGTTTGGCCATATCAATTCTACACAGCCTGTATTTTGTTTATTCTTTTTGGATATGCTCTTTGGGCAACTAAAAAAAATATTCTATTTTTACTAACCATTGGATTTGCTTCATGGATATATTATTCGTTGATATTAAAAATATTTGGCTCTAACTATAATTCTGACCTACTCAAATATGCAAGCATACTTCTTGGGCTCTCTTATATTTTAATTGCGCGTGGTTATCAGTCAATTTCAACAACCATTGACTCCTCTAATGAAAAAGAAAAGAAAGCTGTACGTAATGTCCTCTATGGATTTGGTGCACTAGGTGTGCTGGGTGCAGGTATTTTTGTTGGAGGATTTTTTGATTTAATATTTATTGCTTTCATTTTTGGTGCTTTTTACGGCAGTGTTTACTTGAAAAGTCAGTCTATGCTCGTTTTTGGTGCATTATTTCTAATGGCCCACATAGTTAAACTTACATCAAAATATTTTGTTGATTCTATTGGGTGGCCAATTGCTTTAATCGTTATAGGCTTTCTCATGATTGGTATAGGATATATGACCTATGAACTAAATAAGAAATATATTTCAAATAAACTTGCCTAGAACTTATATCATACGTTGAACTAGTACATTTGAAATAAAGAAAAAGCTCGATCAGAAAGTCGAGCTACTTGTCCACACGATCAGGTTTAATTAAAACGAGTCAGATGTGAGAACCTTCGATATTATTTTGTCTAAGTAAAGACCGTCTTGGTTAAAAAAAACGGTCGTGTTTTCTCACGACCGCCTCTAGGATTTACCGAGCTCGAGCCATAGTTTGCAACTGAGCTAAAGCGTACAAAAGAACAAGTTGCTGAGTCATGTTGTCAACATTATGACAACGGAATCGGTAACCACCAATACCATGACTTATCTCCGGATGGATTCCGCACGCATCCCCGGGACAATCAATGATAATGCGAGTTTTTTCTCGAACATAGGCACTGAAGGAGTGCGTATAAAAATCCCGTATTATTCCATCCATCTTTTCCCAAGCAGTTCTTTATAGAAGGACTGCTTTTTTTATAGAGGACAAGCTTTATTGATGCGCCACTCTGAAAAAGACGACAGCACTCCGATAATTATAACAACTCCCGCTCAAAGCTACGAAGTGCAGACTCATTCGCATGATATCCAGATTGACGAGATAGGGACTCCTTCACAGCTTCATATCCAGAGCAAACCCACTGAAATAGAAAGTCATCGCACAGAACGAAAACGACAGGCACTATCTGGCTTTAATATTGTACTAGTGTTCGCCTGGGTCGGTCTCGCAGTGATAGTATCGAGCGCTGTTGCGGTCTTAGTAAATATGTTTATTGCAGATCCGTCGGTATTGTCTTTACTAAGTGGTGCAAGCGTAGCAGTGGTAGGCCTTATCACAAACGGGTTTGCACTGATAGCCTTTCGCATCTCTGAACGATCAAATAATTGTTTTGATGAGGTTGGCAGAACGTTGACCGTGAATGAAGCAGTTACAACGGCCACAGAAATACTCTCTAAAATATCAAACAGTGAGAAGCGAGACGACGCCCTTAGAGATATCGCCACAGCTCTCTTGCAGCAGGCTACTGGAGTACCCGACAAGACAAAACTCCTCTGAGTGGGGAATCCGGGCTAAACCGAAGCATTCCAGGAGAACCCACACCAGCGCCAACCAGTTTTAATTAATGCTTCAGCCCTGCGCGGATGAACGTCGGGAGGCAACCTTTGAAACGATTTGCTTTACTGTTTTGTACAGGGCTGATATTATTAGTGCAGAGTTCAGAAACGGCAGTCATCACTTTCGATGGACTGCCAGACGGAACAGTGCTCACCACCCAGTATTCCGGGCTCTCCTTTTTCAACGCCACGATCCTGACCGCAGGGTTATCGCTCAACGAGTTTGAGTTCCCACCGCGATCCGGGGCCAACGTTGTCTCGGACAATGGTGGGCCGATCACGATCTTGTTCAGTACGCCGGTGTTGAGCTTCAGCGGCTACTTTACATATCTGAACCCGCTCAACCTAATCGCGTTTGACAGTTCGAATAAGCAGATCGCAACTTCACACTCCTTGTTCTCCAACAACCTCGCATGCCCTGCAGGCCCGCCATGCTCAGGACATCTGGGCAGTGCAACAAATGAGCTTCTATCAGGCGATCCCGGAGGTGGGTCATCGTCCTAGATGATTTGACCACTACCTCACTACCGGCTCCCACCACAGGAGTTCCAGAGCCCGGTGCAGCATTATTAACCATAATCGGAGTCGTGGTACTTGCTGCCCTCCGAAGAACCACATTCCTATGAAAAAGTTTATTCTCATCACCCTCCTCGTCCTCTTAATTGTAATCGGCGGCGGTACAGTGCTTCGTGGTCAGGCCCCAGCCCCTGCTGTGATTACAATTAGACAACCACAGCCCGAGGTGTTGGTAGTAAATCTTGCCACTCCGGTCAAGATCGCAGCGGTCATTACTGGGGACGTGCTCCATGGAGGTGTTTCGCTCGTTCGCCTCGGAGCAAATGGTGGTGGCCAAAAGGTACTGACCTTTTCAAGGTTTCCAGAGAAGAGTTCCAAGAAAAAATTGAAATCATGAACAACAAATACAAAAAATCACTCCGGTACAGGAGTGCGAATGAAGTGAGTAGAGAGTATGGTATACTGAAAGATTAACAGCTGGAGTTGCACTTCACCCCAGAATTTACAA
>JBBQLO010000033.1:0-7932 GCA_038327915.1 Parcubacteria group bacterium
GAGATATTAGTACCGTCAGTGAGGAAGAGATGGATGAGATCCATTCCTTTCTCAATGACCGACCGAGAGAGTGTATTGCGTGGAGGACTGCGAACCAGTATTATGTAGAATCAACTGTCCTACTTGAGGGGTAGCGGGAGGCTAACCTTCTAGTATAGATCATAGCATATAATACCCCATTGTGTCAAATATATTTATACTGTATACTTTTGTCACATGAACCCTGAAAACACACCTACACAGGTCATATCCGACCCCAAGACATCCGCATCATCTGTTACCCCTATTCCAACATGGAAATCAGTTTTGAAAGAAATTCTCATATTTCTCATCATTGCCGTCTGCATTGTCCTCCCTTTCCGGGCCTACGTCGCTGAACCCTACATCGTCTCTGGTACCTCTATGGACCCCACTTTTGCAACTGGCGACTATCTTATCGTCAATAAACTCTCATACGAGCTCGGAAACCCGGAAAGAAACACTGTGGTCATTTTCACACTTCGTTTACCGAACCAACCCACACGAGACCTCATCAAACGCATTATTGGTCTTCCGGGTGATACAGTTGTAATGAATGGAACAGGCGTCACTATAACCAACACTGCACACCCTCATGGATTTATACTCGATCAATCCTATCTCACCCACACCATGCCGGCATCATTCAATGTCACTCTCGGACAAAACGAATATTTTGTGATGGGTGACAATCGTCCCGCAAGTTACGACTCACGTTCGTGGGGAGTACTTCATCGCAAGGACATAATTGGTCAACCTTTCTTACGTCTCCTTCCTGTTGCGGAAATAGGTACACTACCCGGAAACGACAAAATACTGAGCAAGGACAAATAACAATGAAAAATAAACAAAAAACCGAGAAAAACTACCTCGCCACTGAATGTGACAGAGTTGGTGAAATTGCCGTACACTACGGTTTTACTGTCGTCACACCTCCTCACGTTTCCTCAAAAGACATTGTCGAAGCTAAAATTTTCAAAGACTTTGATCACTACCAAGACGCTGAGGAAAAAGTGTCCCTCATGCACTGGTATAGTGAAGAACTTCAGGGGCAAAGCCACCCCGTAATGATTCAGTATAAAAAAACACACGGAGGGATTGGCCAGAAAAAAAATTCTCAAGAAGAAGTTTATGGTTTTGAAATCATTGGCAATGCTCGGGCAGAAAGTGAGGCTGTGCTTCTCAAAGTCGCAGTGGCGGTACTTCGAGATCTAGGATACACAACTATCGCCATCGACATCAACAGCGTCGGAGACAAGGAATCAATCGTTAAATTTGAGCGTGAATTAAATAACTACTACCGCAAAAACACAACACTGCTTCCTACCAAAGCACGACAAGAATTTAAGAAAAATCATCACTCTGTCCTTATGGACCAATCAAAAGATACGGAAGAATTCAGAAATGGTGCTCCACAGACAATAGGAACTCTCAATGATCAAAGCCGACTACACTTTAAGGAAGTACTCGAATACATGGAGGCATTTGGAGAGGCATATGCTATTCGACCAAGTCTCTTGTCAAACAAATTATTTGCTTCACATACCACTTTTGAAATCCACGACACATCGCCTTCTACAAAAAAAAGCGAGGCATACATTCCACTCGCATATGGATATCGGTATAATTACCTTACTAAAAAAATAGGTGGCAAAAAAGATATACCCTCTATTGGTATCACGCTTATCATTCCTAAAATCAGAATCCCGAAAAAGAAAATCATCCTTAAAAATATAAAAAAACCTAAATTCTACCTTGTTCAACTTGGCAATACTGCCAAACTCAAAGCGCTCAATGTAGTAGAAATGTTACGTCGGGAAAAAATTCCCGTCTATCATTCCGTAACAAAAGACAAAATCACCGGACAGCTTTCAGGTGCTGAGTATATGAAAGCTACTCACGTACTCATCATAGGACAAAAGGAAGCAATCGAAAACTCTATTGTTGTCCGTCATATAACCAGTCGGGAACAAGAAACTGTACCTCTTACCGAGCTGGCTGATTTCTTAAAAAGATTAAAATAACAAGTAAACTATATACTTAAAATATCATACTCCGCATCAATTATTTGAAATATATACAAAGGTATGATAGCATTGTAAAACAACAGCCCGAATAGTAAAAAAGATAATACTCGATAATACATATGATAAACGCAGAAGTCCTTAAAACAGGCAATGAAAATAACGTTAATTTGATCCGCCGTTTCACCAAGCGAGTACAAAACGCGGGTATTTTACCTCGTGTTAGAAGTATTCGATACTCTACCCGTAAAGCCTCAAAGTATGTTAAAAAGAAAAAAACTCTTAAGGTCATTCGACGTCGTGAAGAGGTTACCGAACTTATCAAGCTCGGTAAAATGAGTGAATTCACCCCTCGAGGTGGTAAGAAATAAAAAAGCGGTGGAAGAAACATTGAGTATCACCAATGCAACAAAAGGCGCACTTCGAAATGTAACAAGAAGTGTGCCTTTTGTTGAAATTAAAAACATTATTTTGGGTAAAAAATACGAACTCTCACTCGTATTCATCAGTAAAAAAAAGTCTCATGAGCTCAACTACATATACCGAGGAAAAGATAAACCCACGAACGTGTTGAGCTTCTCACTTGATACTAAAACTGGAGAAATTTTCATTACGCCCAGCGTCACCGAAAAAAGTGAAATTGGTTTTTTGTTTATCCACGGTTGCTTGCATTTGAAAGGAATGGAACATGGGAGTACAATGGAAGAGTTGGAAGAAAAATTTCGAAAACGTTTTCATGTGTAATAAAATATTTTTCCTCAAAATTTTTTCATAAACTAAAAATGGCCCGTAACATCACTGTAGGTATCGATATTGGCACATACCAGGTTAAAGTGGTTGTCTGTGAACGTGTCGAAAATTCCCTGCAAGGTAAAAACGCGGCCAAAATAATAGCCACAGGCATATCTGAGTCAAAAGGCTTGCGACACGGTTATATTATTCACGAAAGTGAAGTTGTTCACAGTATTAAAAGTGCAGTGGCAATGGCAGAAAAAACTGCAGGTGTAAAAATCCGCAAGGCGTTTATTGCTGTTGGTGGCATCGGGCTCGCCAGTATCACATCCTCATCTGCAAGCATGGTCACTCGAGCAGACCAGGAGGTCAGCGAGCTCGATCTTGAAAAATTATCTCTTTCCTGCGAGCAGGAACTCTCACCCGCACTCATACAAAACCGACGCATCCTCCATTCCATTCCATTATCATACAAAATAGACGGCAAGGTAGTGCTTTCCAAAACTCCGCTCGGTATGAAAGGCTCGCGACTAGAAGTCAAAATGCTTTTTGTCACTTGCTTAGAGTCTCATCTGAATGATCTTCTTTCTGCTGTGGAGTCAGCTGGTATCGAAGTCGAAGACGTCCTCGCATCCCCTATTGCTGGAAGTTTTTGTATTCTTTCCAAATCTCAAAAAATAGCAGGGGCACTTCTCGCAAATATTGGTGCCGAAACTATCTCCATCGTTGTTTTTGAAAATAATATTCCCATATCTCTTGAAGTCTTTCCTATTGGTTCGACCGACATCACCAATGATATTGCTCTCGGATTAAAAATACCCCTTGAGGAAGCAGAGAATATAAAAATAGGTGCCATCGGGCAAACTTCTTTTTCCAAGAAAAAACTGGAGGAAATAATACACGCACGACTTTCGGACATGTTCGAACTTATTGAAAGTCATTTAAAAAAAATAGGCAGAAATGGACTTTTACCAGCTGGTATTTTTATTACTGGTGGCGGTGCAGGCGTTGGATCAATAGAAGACTTTGCCAAACTATCTCTCAAACTTCCCTCTCGTATTGGCACACTCAATCTCGGCGAGAAAAACAGAGTCAAGGATTCTACGTGGGCTGTCGCCTACGGACTCTGTCTCCTCGGATTTTCAAAAGAAGAAAAACGTGATTTAGGAATGAAAAGCCGCGTTAACCACGGAGCAGAAAAACTCTTTGGATGGATTAAACAATTCTTGCCATAAAAAAACGGTACCTTTTATTGAAAAGGTACCGAATGTGCAAACAGTTTTTGCCTCTATCTTTAGATACTACTTCCTCCGACAAAAAATACGACCCGAAAATTGGGAAACTGCGGCTTCCTCTCTCAAAATCTCGACAGCCACAGCATATGACAACTCAACACATTCCACCGATACTCGCTCGCCATGAGCCCTAAAGTACATCAGGGCAATTTCCTCCGGAATCATTCCAGCGGTATAAGCCACTACGACGGTACGTTGCGTTTGCGTCAAACCACGTCCCAGCATCTTCACAAGCTTCTTCACATCAACCGGAGAAGAACCCCCCCTACTCCCTGATTGAGAAGCTGGAAGCTTCTCAACTTTTTTTCTACGACCTCTCCTAAAATTAATTTTGTCCTCTTCAATCACATCACTCGGGAATATCTCGGTGATTGGAAAATCCCATGCATTCTCTCTCATTCAAAAAAATCCTTTAACCCCGCAGTCTTGCAGGATTTCTGCTTTTATTAAAGCAAAGTAAGCATTCCCTGTCAATTGTTTTTATTTTCCTCGCTTTCTGATATAGTACCGGTACAAATTGATCGATTAGAATATTACACATAACACCCGAAGCGAGAAAAATTTCATAAACACATGCCACAAATAAAACCAGAAGTCGAAGCATTCGCAAGAATCAAAGTTCTCGGTATCGGAGGATCCGGCAAAAATGCACTGAACCATATGATAAACTCCAAAGTCAAAGGAGTTGATTTTATCGCTATCAATACGGACTCACAAGACCTCCACCACTCACTTGCAAAAAGAAAAATACACATTGGTAAAAATCTTACTCGAGGACTTGGTGCAGGTATGAATCCAGAACTCGGCAAACGTGCTGTCGAAGAAACAAAAGAAGAAATACAAGAAGCAGTCAAAGGTTCAGATATGATCTTCATAGCTGGTGGACTTGGTGGTGGTACTTGTACTGGTGCTGCTCCCATCGTCGCTCGCATCGCTAAAGAAATGGGTGCACTAACTGTAGCAATTGTTACAAAACCTTTCTTTTTTGAAGGCCAGCAACGCATGAAGCTCGCCGAAGACGGACTCGAAGAACTCCGCCAAGCAGTCGATGCTATTATTGTTATCCCGAACGACCGTCTACTCGCCACTGTTAGTAAAGAAACAACTGCAAAAAATGCATTTTCAATGTGTGACGACGTTTTGAAGCAAGCTGTCGAAGGAATTTCCGACCTTATCACTATGCCGGGTATTATTAACATCGACTTTGCCGACATAAAAGCTATCATGGAAAATGCTGGACCAGCCCTCATGGGTATTGGCTCAGCAACAGGAGAAAAACGCGCCGAAGAGGCAGCAAAAGCAGCCATCAACTCCCCTCTTCTTGAAGTATCAATGAACGGTGCGAAGGGCGTACTCTTTTCTATTGCCGGAGGAGACGACTTGGGTATGTTCGAAATACAAGACGCAGCCAAAATCATTACTGAGTCTGCAGATCCAAACGCTCGAATTATTTTTGGTACCGTCAAAGACGACAAACTCAAAAAAGGCGAAGTTAAAATTACGGTTATTGCTTCCAACTTCCCAGAAAATTTCACTAAAAAATCTCTTTTTAGCCAGCCCGTAACGGCTCGGCAAGAAACTGCCGACAAAGACATTGGCAAGATATACAATTCTCTTCCAACTTCTTTTACAAATAAACCCGAACCTCATATGGAAGAAAAGCCGGCGCCAGTAGCAAAAGAAGAGGAAGAAGACGATGATTGGGGTGCAGTACCCGCTTTTCTCAGACGGTCAAAAATAAAATAGAAAGTGATGAGAATATTAATTATGAATAATAATAACCAGCCCTAGGCGTTGCCTAGGGCTGGTTATTATTTGATGTTCGACAGAAGCAGAGTTTTCTGGTACATTGCTTTATAGAGGTTACCCAAATGTGTGTTGGACCATTGGATAAAATGGCAGGTCATCAATATGACTGCAGATGTACAATTTGTGATAGATACAAAAAAAGCTCCATGGAGTCAAGATTTCTCAGTAATCAACTTCTTGAAGCAGGAAGAAAAAAAGATTGGGGTGAGGCGGAAAAAATTGCCATTCGGATGGAAGAATTGCATTCGGAACAATTTCAATTACGATACAATTAGTAGTCAACTGGCGCCCCCCGAGGCCGCCTTATCTTTTACATACATTATTTTTTCATATACAATATACACACATGACATACGATTTAATTATTATCGGTGGTGGGCCAGCAGGTGTTGCAGCCGGAGTGTATGCTGCGCGCAAAAAACTAAAAACCCTACTTGTTACCCCTGAATTCGGTGGACAGTCCATAGTTTCAGAAGGTATTGAAAACTGGATTGGAACAGTTAAAATTTCAGGAGCAACCTTAGCTCATGATTTAAAGACTCACTTACTCGCATATGCTGGCGATTCTGTAGAAATCAAAGAAAGTGAATCCGTCACTAATATAGAAAAGAAAGAAGATCTATTTATTGTGACAACAAATAGTGGTGCAGAAACCGAGGAATACCTCAAAGAATACACTTCAAAAACTATCCTCATTGCTACAGGCAGTCATCGCCGCAAACTAGACATCCCCGGTGCAGCAGAATTTGATAACAAAGGTCTCACATACTGTGCTTCTTGCGACGGACCGCTTTTTGTAGGACAGGATGTAATCGTCGTGGGTGGTGGCAATGCTGCCCTAGAGTCTTCTGCACAGCTTTTAGCATACTGCAAAAGTGTCACCCTGATCAACCGTACAGAAAGCCTTCGAGGAGACGAAGTGACTATCGCCAAACTTTCCACATACCCCAATTTTAAAATTATTAAAAATGCACTACCTGTAGAAATAAAAGGTGATAAGTTTGTGACTGCTCTTGTGTATGAAGATGCCATAACCCACGAAAAACACGAACTTGCTGCCCCTGGAATATTTGTCGAAATTGGACTTCTCCCTACGACAGGATTTGCTAAAGATATTCTTACACTTAATACATACAATCAAATACCGATAGATCCTAAAAATCAACAGACCATTGTACCGGGAATATGGTCAGCTGGTGATTGTACTGATGCGATGTACCATCAAAATAATATCGCTGCCGGTGACGCCGTCCGTGCATTGGAAGACATCTACGTGTATATAAAAACAAAATAGAAAAGGCGAAGAAAAAGATTTTAAAAACTATTTGATAAGACAGACTAAAAAAACTGGCATAAAAAAATAAGCCCTCATACCGCAATTGGTATAAGTGCTTTGGGCTTGCATCAAAAGATGCGAGGGAACGTGTGGAAAATTGAAATCAATTTTCCGAAAGAACATTTTGTAAGTCGGGAGCAATCCGAGGGAGTAGGCAGAGAAATGTTTGTCTCTGCCATAACACCCCTCGCACTGCCCCAACTACACCCACACTTTATACCTTTGCAAATACTATGTCAAGGAAATAATAGAGGAGTTATCCACAGTTATGTAATATAAAATAAAAAAGGTATGTGTCAAATTTCTTTTTTTGAAAAGGTTCCGACATACAGTGAAATAGTCAATGGAACACCAAAATTAACCCCAGTATTCAAGCTATCTGAATAATTCAAGATAAATAAATCCCATCTGGTGATGTAATTGTATCATTTGCGCGAACTTTTTTCCAAGCAAAGGACTAATCGCACATCCGTGCGCTAAAGCGCCTCCACGCGAAGCGTGGAGCTTTCCCAAAGGGAAAGTACGGAATGTGCGAATACAAAGCGGACTCGGTTTTGCGAAGCACTATTCTGGGGAAAGGATTTGCCAAAACTTCGACTGATTTGTTTTTGAATTTGGATGTCGCAAATGGAAAAGGAGGGTGAGAAGCGTAGCTTCGCAAGGCCGGAGCACTGGTGCGAGGCGGGGTAGCGGAATTTTCCAGCAGGAAAATATCCGT
>JBBQLO010000034.1:0-7776 GCA_038327915.1 Parcubacteria group bacterium
AATCTCGGAACCTGCCCAATACATTTTTTCAATACAAAATCGTTCTTCGAAATTTAAATGATGATATTTCATATGACAAATTAAAATTAATTTTGCTAATACTTTAATTCTAACTGTCCTACTTCAAAGGTGTCGAGAGGAAGCTAAAAGTTCTTTAAGGAGACTGAATGATCTACACACCGCGCAGTACCGACACAAATCACACCTGCACCAAAATCATGTTCCGTGGCTTTGAGATTTCGATCGCCATGGATGACCGTTGCCTCGGTGGCGACAGACCATTAACTCGTTCCTCTCTGGTCGTCTACAAAGACAGACAGGAAGTTACTCACAAGTTCGCTGGTCTGCACAATGCCACGGATGGTGCAATCCTCGATGTCGAAGGTGAGACACTGTTCGAAGTGATGCAGGCGATCGAGAAAAGTGACATCCAACAAGGAAGTTCTGGATGGTCTCTACGGTGGATACGTGGTTAATGTCACCAACGGTAAGGGCGAGGGGTTCGAAATCGCAACCGTAGATGGCGTTCGCGGAATGAACATACCTGTGACCGTCATCGTCGACAATGGCAAATGGAACGTGACTCTCGATGGTCGTCCCGTTGCTATCAAGAGCGTGAGAAAGGTCACCGCCGTCGCCTAGCAGTATTAGTTGTTTCTCAAGTTTTCCTGAGGCGATCCATGTTGATCGCCTCCTGTACTGGTTCCATCGAAAGTGTGGTGGACCGAGATTCAGGATTTTAATCTGTTCTTTGAGGAGATAGAGAATATGGAACGCACGTACAACTTCCCAGTATTTGGGACGCAAGGTGGCGGCCTCGTTCGTCAGGTTGCAAGAAACACATACATCTTCGTTGAGAAGCCTGAATGCCCTGGGCTCGACATCGGAGATTACATGCCCGAAGAGTGGGGCATCATCGCTGCCAATAGGCAGGCAACCGAATTGATCGAAGAAGAACAATTCGGCGACAAAGATGATGGCAACCTCTTTGATTTGGCCATGGCTGAATACACACACCACGGTCCGAAAGCACGGCAGTTGTAAAACCATAAATCCTGCGACGAGCAGGTGTCCGAATGCAAGTTCGGACTTCTACCAAAACATTTTTACACAAGAATCTTTTGGTAGGAGTAATATCCTAGAAGTTCAAATCTCGTTCTTTGGAGAATACAAAATGCTTTTCAACACACTCATGACGCTCTCGAGCACCTACTCGATGCTCGCAATTGTGATTTTGATTTCGACCGTATACCTCAAGAAGGTCCACGGACTCGATGGCTTCAACCGTCAGGTCAACACACTGGCCAAAAGTAAAACGATAGTTGTCTTCGAGGTGTACTCGTGGTTCTCGATCGTGGTTTGGGTCACCCTGGCACTGCCGTGGGTAGACCTATTCACGGCGAACTACATGAGTGGCTTCAAGAGCGGTGGTGTTACCACCTACTTCGGATGGATGTCCTCGAAACAGGCTGGAGCCTACTTCGTTCTGATGTTCATGAACATTCTCGGGGTCAAAGCTGCCATGAAGCTTACCGAGATTGCCGCCATGCTCCGTCGAGGACGTGTCCATCTGGTGCGACCCGCATGGGGCGCAATGGTGTGGATGCCGATTGAGAAGTAACAATTCACCGCCCGCTTTGAGAAACCGCCTCGTCGTTTCTCAGGCGAGGCGGTTTTCTTTTATCTCACTTCCCTCTTTAGAACTTTCCAAACTTCATTCTTTGTAAATAGAACCTACGTAGTCTCACGAGGGTTCGGCTGCAGAATACTGATACGATTACCTTCGGTATCTTGAATAGAGATCCATAATCCGATACCAGGAATCATGTGTGGTTCCATTGTTTGCTTGCCTGAAGCGTCCATTGCTCCAAGAATTGTGCCTCCATTGGTTTTGACTGCTTCTATTGCATTTTGAATATTTTGGACAGCAATAACTACTGATGGTGCGTGGGAAAGTGGGTTCTCAGTTTTTTGATAAAAGCCACCATTGATGGTGCCTGGTGTTTTGACCATACCATTTTCATCGGTTTCGCTCGTCTGAGCTACAACATAGTTTCCCATTTCTGGACCAAGTTGTTGCATCTTCCAACCAAATGCTTTTTCGTAAAAACTTTTCATACGGTCGCGGTCATTGTATCCCATTTCAAAATGTGTTACTGGATTCATAGACTATTTATTTTTTTAAACTGTTAATACTAGCAATTGTATAGCTGTATTATATTGCGGTCAAAAAAGTGTATATTATCCTTATTAGTCACAATGTTACCCACAACGTCTAAAAACTGGTAGGTTTTTCATACATACATTTCATTTACCAACACCTTGTTTCTAATGTGAGCATCTGTCTCTACAAACTCCACAATCCCCTTGCGATTACTCAAGATTCTCTTGATTCTCAACCCTATTCATTTCTTCTTCAACTGCAGGATACCATTGCAAAATATAGCTTTGTAATTGATTCCAATCATTTTCAGGTATCTCCACCAAAAAAACAAAAAGTGCCCAATCGGACACTTTTTGTTTTTTTGTGGAGATGAGCGAGTCAGTCACCCACTCCTGGCATTGAAGAGACGGATCGAGGGCTTTCGTGAACACACGGGACCTCGAGTCAACGCTCAAACCCAGGATGTTTTGACGAAAATATTCTGGGTTGAAGGAAAAATTGTCAACACTTCCACAAACGTAAAAAACTCTTTTATTAAGATAAGGATTTTTACTTCATTTGCAACTTATTATCTGGCAGTTGAGAATATTCTGCAAGTGCAATCGTAACATATGAGAAATAGTTCAATTCACCGGCTCGGTTTATTTGTGAGTCTTTTAAAGAAGTAAACAACTTTTCGTAATCAATTTCTTCTTTACTTGGTTCAGCGAAATATTCAGGCAAAAATTTCTGTAGAAATTTAATAACTAATTCTTTATTTGAAACAGAAGTATTGAATTCTTTTTGATTAAAATAGAAATCCAGTTTTCGTGGATCTGAACTAACTTTTTTTAATAAGGAAAAAATTTCTGACAATGAAGATGTAATTGTTGATTGGCTGATCAAAAAATCTTTCTGTCTATCGTTTAAATTTTCTGGAAGCTTATTTGATTTATAGTTATAATCATCAGGAAGTTTTTTCAAAATCGATCTTAAAATATTTAAAGAAACAGTTCTTCTGATATTTTCTCTCTTAAACCATTTTGAACGAATGAATCTGTAGCGTGGATCTTGAGAACATATATTGTTTTTATCTATGACCTCTCCTAGCATTTCATCAAGATTAGTTAAATTATCAAAGAAACGATTGGTCAAAATATCTTCATAACTTCCATTGAGATTAGGTTTTTTATTTGGAATATCTACTAAAAATTTATATATTGCACCGTCGGTACTCGAATCAGTCTGGCGTTGTGAGAGGTATAGTCTGACTGGAGAACCTTCCTTTTTATTCTTACCTTCATCACCATGAATATCCCTAACTCTTTTCGCAAATTCAAAATCTTCTGAAGAAAAAGATGACAATACACTGGGGTATTCTCCAACTTTTGCAAAAGTTTCAGCTTGGACAGCAAGTGATGGAGCCGAACTAAGGGGCATTAAATTTGATTCTGATTGAACAAGGTATCTGTACCGAGCTTTTATAAAAGATAATTTTAAATATTTTATTAACGACTCTAGCTTTAAAAAAGAGTCTTTTATATTTGATATACTTTCTGGGATATCGGGTGTAATAGGTATCAATATCTTGTTTACACTTGGATCTCCTAAGTGCTCTTGTATTCTTGAATAATAGTCTGGTGGTAAAACACAGTCTGCATCAATAAAATCAATCATTCCGCCCCTTATTTTTCCAATACTATTTAGACGTTGCAATGCTATTAGGGCACCTATGTCACGAGCAAAACCCTGAGGAAAAAAATGTTTTCCTTCATGTTCATCTTTTGAATACTCACAGAACACCTTATAGATTTGGACCTTACGTCTTACTGCTTCAGAAAAAACTAACTTTTCCCATTCAGATATTTCTTTTTTAAGTTTTACTAACGATTTTAAAATCTCACTTTCAATATCTTCGGATTCTCTACATTTAGTTAGTTCATCCAATATTCGAGATGTTCTCACATTTTCATTTGGACTAATCGCATTTTTTATGGATGACAATCTCTGCACATGCTGATTTATCACATAAAAAACCTCAAAACTTTTTTTGTCTGAATTTTGTATAGACAGCGACCGTAAAAGTCTCCAAAAATTATCGTTATCAAGTTCATGATAAACAGGAACAACGCTGACAACCTCTAGCTCAGGTCTTGGCGGAGGTAATTCTTGTCCATATTTTTCTACAATTTCATTGGATCTTTCTAGGGCACTCTTTATCTTTGATGAAGATTCGGAAGAAATATCTGCATGTGGTTCTATTGGTTCTACGGTTTCTAAAGACATTTTAAAATTATAGCACAAAAGAAAAGTGGGTCTTAAATATAAAATATGTTAGCACTCCCCCATACACCTCCCCCTCGGCGAATCGAAGAATTCATTTCTAATTTTATACAACCACTTCCACATCATTATATTTGTGTCATATAACTGAGACATAAGTGTTTATAGCCGATTGACAACAGTACCACTCGCTTCCTTCTGGCAGTAAGTTTTTTGTCTTTAAACATATTTTTTCTTTCACAGTAAAGGTCAGAGCTTTGTCAATACTTTTGGACCAAGTATCGATTCGGACATCAAAAACATAAAGCTGTTTTTGTACCCCCTTTTTTTCTTGTACTAAATTTTCTTTTTTAATTTTATATTTATAACTTAAATTTTCTGTGCCAGTCTGCAATTTAAATTAATGATACATCTCTTTATTATTTTTTATCTTATATCTTTGATATAACAAATAAATTCCTAAAAATGCTGAGATTACAGACATAAGCAAAAATAATATCTTGAATCCGATGGCCTGTATTATTAGTCCCCCGATAAGGGCAGAAATTCCTGTCGCGATAGCTGACACACCTTCCCAATCTGCCCATTCTACTATAGCTGTTTCTTTTGAAGTGCTTGAAGTGTAAAGAGCATCAAACGCGGGAGTTCCAATGGCCGCTCCAATACCCCACAATACTTGTGTAATAAGTAGTTGGGGAATATTATCCATAAACACATAACTCAAAAAGACTACAGATCTTATCAAGTAACCTACTGCTAATAATACATGACGTCTTTTTATGTGAAGTTCCCAGTTACTTAACAATAATATAAATACCCCGGATACAACAGAAAATAAAGCCCAAGAAACTCCAGCTAAGGCAGTACCGCCACCTATTTTTGCTACATATACCGCATAAAACGGAGCAAAAAGACCGATGGTAAAGGTAAGGGTTGTGTTTACGAATATTAGTGTTCGCAGGTTCTTATTTAATTTACTACCATGAGGCAGTGCCCTTAATGTGTTTTCAGTTTGCATACACAAAAAGTATACATCTTCACTTGTCACCTTTCAAACTTAGTATTAATATAAACACATGTTAATGAGGGTAGTAATAATTTTATTAGCATTTTTCTCTTTTTATAATTCAGCTTCAGCACATGAGGCTTATGTTCTGCCTAACAATACTTTTTGGGATGGAATCAAACAACCCCTCAGTGCTCACGCATTTGATGCTCTAAAAAATATAGACAATATACACACAACACTAATAATAGTATTATCCGTTTTTACACTTCTTGGTATAAATTTTTTATTTCGTAGAAGCAAGGTTGGAAAAAGAGTACATACTTTTCTGGAGAGGCGTCAGAATTTTGGTCCTCACTTTATTAGATTGGCTATTTCAATTGCCTTTATGTTTTCCGCATTAAGCAATAGTTTTCTTGGGCCTGAATTGCACGGAAGTCTATTCCCATATCCCTATATAGTACAAGTAATTTTCTTTTGTATTAGTATTATGATCGCATTCGGTTTTCTAACTGAAATAGCCGCATGCGCCGGAATAATATTGTATGTATGGAGTATCTTTGTATATGGCCAATATGTATTTACATACCTAAATTATCTAGGAGAACTTATTGTCTTGTTGTTGTTTGGCATGAGAGTATTTTCTCTGGATCGGTATATTTTTGGTCCACTACGAAGGTTTCAATCTTTTGAAAAATACGAGACTGTCATAGTGAGAGTCATGTATGGCCTCGCTCTCATATACGCAGGCATTACAGTTAAATTATTACATCCAGATCTATCCGTTACTGTAGTAAACACTTGGAATCTTACAAAATTCCACTGGCTATTCCCTTCGGACCCACTTCTCGTAACACTTGGTGCTGGTATTGTAGAATGTGTGATGGGTTTATTTATTATTTTTGGTTTTGAGATGCGTCTCACAGTGTTAATCAGTCTCTTTTATATAACACTTTCCTTGTTATACTTCCGCGAGTTAGTTTGGCCACACTTACTACTTTATGGAATTTCTTTTAATCTTATAGTGCAACCAGAATTTTTTACCATCGACCACATATTGTTTGAGCACCATCGCAGGGAAAAGCCATGGTGGAAAAGATCACTGTCTGCACACAGTGAAAAAGGAAATAGTGAAAGTATTGCTCCACTACCCTACACACTTTGGCACAATTAATTAAACTGCCTCGAGCTTACGCACGTGGCATTCCCTTAATCAAACAACTGCGTAGTTTGCCCTCCATCCCTCGGACTGACGCCACGGGGAATTTATGTGAAGTAAAAGGGTACTTACAAGTCCGAGTGCACAGAGAAATTTGAGGAACTGAATTTTTTTCAACCAAAACACATACAAGTGTTTTGGTTGAAAACGTGAATGGTGACCGTCCTCATTATTGTAAGAAACAATACTCGACTTTTTTTATAATATGTTGACCACGCAATGCACTGAATTTTGAAATATATTTTTTATTGCAATGTATATACCAGTGAGAGATAAGGAAGTAGTCTATCCACTAAATTTCTCATGCAAATTAAATAAATTTTAAAATTAAACTAAAACAAAAATGTTAAAAAATAAGCTGTCAAAATCATTACTTATTGGGGCTGGTGTTCTGGTTGGTCTTGGAGCAGGAATAGTGGGGGTTGTAAGTGCTCAAAGTGTTATGACAACACCAAACGTGTCTGCATCTGTAGTTAATTCAGCTTCTACTACACCTCCTGTAGATACTCCAGAGCAGGGAGACGTAGCTGACACATTGTCCACATCTAAACCCCACGATCACAAACCGGCAGGTGAAGATGGTGTTATATCAAGTATTACTGGATCAACATTTGTTATAACAGAAGAATCTAACGAGGATGGATCTCCATATACCGTGCAATCAAGTGGGGCTACATTTAGTATTAATGGTACAGTAGGAAAGTTATCTGATCTTAAAGTCGGAGATAGAGTGTTTGTTGAAGGAACAACAACCGGCACAAACGTAGTTGCAACTTCTGTTTCCCTCGGACACAAAAGTCATGATGAATCTGGCTCGGACACAGACAGAGAGACAAATGACGATGGTGAGACGGGAACATCTACAAATGAGTAAATTAATATTATAACGTACGCTTCCTTCTGATTCATCAAAAAATTCGATTATCATTTTGTGTAAACATTTTGAAAACAAAAAAGCACCCAAAGGGGTGCTTTTTTTATTCGTAGGAAACATCATGCACAGCATACATAATTTGCACTACATTGAGCAGACACTGAAATTTTAACTACTTTCGTGATTTTGCTAAAAAATTGCAAAAAACCTCATTATAAGGCTTATGTATTAAAGCTTGACTTTTCTGTATA
>JBBQLO010000035.1:0-7418 GCA_038327915.1 Parcubacteria group bacterium
ATATTAGTACCGTCAGTGAGGAAGAGATGGATGAGATCCATTCCTTTCTCAATGACCGACCGAGAGAGTGTATTGCGTGGAGGACTGCGAACCAGTATTATGTAGAATCAACTGTCCTACTTGAGGGGTAGCGGGAGGTCAGCGGTTCCGATGCAATGATAGCATATTACTATATATATGTCAAGTATTGTTTTGTTCTCTATTCATGTATACTCATTTCATTATGGTAGTCCGAATGAGACATACTCGCTCACAGCGAGGCAATACACGATCGCATCATGCACTCAGTAACCCTGCAGTGACTGTAGACAAGGCAACGCAGGTGCCGCATTTGCGACATCGAGCGTCTTTGGTAACCGGTAAATATAAAGACCGAGTTGTTATCGACATGCAAGCAAAAATAGACAAACGTGCAAAGAAAGCAAAAGAGAGAGGAAGCGAAGGAAAATAAGTTTTCCACTTCTCATTTTAGACTGGCTTTGTTTTATTTGAAAAACATTCTATACTGTTGAGAATAGTACGTATGGCAAACCGGCACCTTTCAAGATCAATAGTTCTCCAATCCCTTTTTGAATGGGATTTTACTACTAATTTTAATAGTGGAAAAAATATAATAGGTACTACTGTAAATTCTGCTTCGAGCAATACCGACAGTGTGGCACATGCTCACAAAATTTTTATGCGCAATGCAGAAGAGTTTGGCGCAGGGCTTGGCGATTTTTCTTTTATGGAAACTCTTATGCAAGGTGTGTTAGACAAACAAAAAGACATCGATCTTATTATTGAAAAAGCTGCCCCGGACTGGCCAATAGACAAAATTAGCGTCATGGACCGAAATATTCTTCGCATTGGTCTTTACGAACTTATTTTTTCTGACCGTTCACAAGTTCCTCCAAAAGTGGCTATCAACGAAGCAATCGAATTATCTAAAACATTCGGAGGAGACACCTCAGGTAAATTCATAAATGGTGTGCTGGGTGCTGTCTACAAAGAGCTCGGTGAACCAGGTAAGGATGAAACCTCAAGGGATAAAAAAAATATAAATCCTTCTTCTGTTGTTGCTCCGACTGAATATTTGGCTGGCGCTGTGGTTTACGCACGAGAAGGTGAGGAAGTCTATCTTGCTCTCGTTCATGATGTTTTTGGACGGTGGACCCTTTCTAAGGGTCACATAGAAGGGAAAGACCCCGAGGCAGAAATTACTCGGGTTATTAAAGAAGAATTATCACTAGATGTTTTGATTAAAGAAAAATTGGGTCACAACGAATATGTGAGCTATCACCCAGAAAAAGGTAAGGTTAAAAAAAATGTTACATATTTCCTTGCTGAGTCACCTTTTGTAGATTTGAAACTTATAAATTCTGGTGGCCTAGATGACGCCAAATGGTTTAAAATGAGCGACATACTTGACCTTAATTTTTATAATGATATTCTTCCACTTATCACTCAAGCGGTGAACATGTTGCTTGTTAAGCCTAAATAAGTAGAATCATTAAAGGTCACATCTTTTTAAAGACATTGCACAGGAGCTTAGAAAACAATAGTACAAGCGTGTGAGGGTACGCTTAGTACACGCTGAAAAGATTGCTTTCTTGAGCGATGAGCAAAGCAAAATCTCATTAGAGATTTATACGGGTCTGGAAAAAGGTGTGATGAGGGAGATTTTCTTTACATACTCTATGAATGACTTCACAGAATTCGAAAAAATAGCGGGGTTGGATTTCACACAAAAAAACTTGTTGCGCCAAGCGTTTGTTCATCGTTCCTATATAAATGAAAATAAAAATTCAGGACTTGAGCACAATGAAAGACTCGAGTTTTTAGGAGATGCGGTGCTCGAACTTGTCATTACCGATTTTCTTTATAGATCATATCCTGGCAAGCCTGAAGGTGAACTGACTGCATATCGTTCAGCTCTCGTTAATGCAGACACGTGTGCATCTATTGCTACCTCCCTTTCAATCAATGACTTTTTATTGCTCTCTAAAGGAGAAAGCAAAGATATGGGTCGGGCTCGACAATACATTCTTGCAAATGCGCTCGAAGCTATTATTGGTGCGGTGTATCTCGACACAGGGTACGATACTGCAAAAGCATTTATCGAAACCCATTTTACTCCACTTATTGAAACTATTATTTCTTCCAAAACTTTTATTGATGCCAAATCTCTTTTCCAAGAAAAAGCGCAAGAGTATGAAAGTACTACCCCTTCGTACAAGACAATGAGAGAAACTGGTCCAGATCATGGCAAGCAGTTTACTGTCGGTGTATACGTTGGGCGCGACTTAGTTGCCGAAGGCACCGGGCTTTCCAAGCAAGATGCTGAACAAGCTGCAGCGAGGAAGGCACTGGAAGTGCGAGGGTGGAAATAATGTTTGAGTAAAACTCTCACGCCATTGGTTTGTTTGTTCATTTGTGGTATCTTTCTTTAGGAGGAATTTATGTTTACCGATGAAGAAATAGAATCAATGACTCTCAGTCAAATTAAATTCAGAGGGCTTACTGTTTTAATTGGTGATTTACGAGATAATATATTACAGGCGTTGCTTGACGGAAGCTCTAATCCAGAAGAGTTACGAAGAACTCTTGATAATGTGACTCAAGATTTAGAGGCCATGATATTATCGTGTCTCGATCCGAGTGGTAAGGCGGCATAGGTCGCCTTTTCCTTTACCCAAACTTATATTAAAAATTTTGGTATACTGAACTCATCATGTATCTCAAATCAATAGAACTTTCTGGGTTTAAATCATTCGCCAAAAAAAGTGAATTAAAATTCACTTCTCCAATTTCTGCTATTGTCGGGCCTAATGGTTCTGGTAAGAGTAATATTGCTGAAGCATTTCGTTTTGTTTTGGGTGAGCAGTCAATCAAGTCGCTTCGCGGTAAAAAAGGCGAGGATCTTATTTTTAATGGAGCGGGGGATTTGGCTCGGGTTAACCGCGCCTCGGTCAAAGTAATTTTTGATAACAGTTTTAAGTTTTTACCGCTTGATTTTGAAGAAGTGACTATTGAACGAGTTGTGCACAGAGACTCTGTCAATGAATATTTTATTAACGGCTCGCTTGTGCGTCTGCGTGATGTGGTGGAGCTTTTGGCTACTGCACATATTGGATCCTCTGGCCACCATATTATTTCTCAGGGCGAGGCGGACAGAATACTGAATGCATCGGTGAAAGAACGTAAATCGATGATAGAAGATGCTCTAGGTTTGAAATTATATCAATATAAAAAACAAGAAAGCGAACGCAAGCTTGAAAAAACTCGAGAAAATATCGAAAAAGTAGAGTCTCTTCGACGAGAGATTGCCCCACATATTAAATTCCTCAAAAAGCAGGTTGAAAAAGTAGAAAAGGCAGTTGAACTCCGAATAGATCTAGAACGGCACGCACTCGAATATTGCAACCACGAGCAGTACTACATTACGACCACAAAGCAACATCTTCACGGGGAGCGTAAGCCACTTGAGGAAGATCTCGCTCATTTGGAAGCAGAATTAATTTCAGCAAGGAATATTTTAGAAAAAAATACGCACTCAGACACCACATCCCACGAACTCATTCAATTAGAGAAAGATTTGGAAGGAGTGCGAGAGGAAAAAGATAACTTATTTCTAGAATGTGGGCGTCTCGATGGAGAAATAGCATCACTTGTACGAATGGTTAGAAAACAAGAAGAAATTGCTCGCACGCATGCGTTAAAAACCGTACTTCTTGTGTCCGTCGAAGAATTATCTGCACACATAGAGACAGCAATACGAGAAGCAAAAAATATTGGAACATTGGAAGCACTTGAGAGTGCGCTTCACACTATTGAAAAACTTCTCGGACAGTTTGTTGATCATAACAGAGACAGAGTGGATTCATCGCTCGTAGCAGATGTAACTTCTGATATCGAAAAAATAAAAGAATCCAAAGTTGAAATTGAGCGTACACTCGAAGAAATAAAAGAAAAAGAAAATTTACTTGTTAAACAATATTTATTACTCAAAGAAAATATTGATAAAGAAAAAGACGCAGATCGTGATGCAGAAAAATCAGTATTTCGTCTTCGGGCCGAAGAACAAGAGATTCGTTCGCGCCTTCGTGTGCTTCACAGTGAGGAAGAAACTTTACATATAGTGGAAGAAGATTTCAAAAGAGAATTGAGCGAGCTTGGAGCACTTATCGGCGTTCATTTGTTGAAATTTGAAACACTTTTATATGACTACGGTGAAACACGAGTGGGTCAAGACACCCGCCGTCGTACTATAGAAAAAATAAAAATACGGCTGGAGGAAAGTGGTGGTGCTGGTGGCGCAGAAGTAGTAAAAGAATATACAGAAGCAAGTGAACGTGATGCATTTCTCAGTAAAGAATTAACTGATTTGGAAGTATCAGCATCGTCTTTGACAGACCTTATCCGAGACCTCGACCTGCGTCTCTCGACTGAATTTAAAATAGGTGTCGAGAAAATTAACCGCGAATTTAAAAATTATTTTGAACGTATGTTTGGTGGTGGAGAAGCCCAGCTTTCTGTCATAGTCGAACAGAAAAGAAAAAAAAGGGACGATGATCTTAAAAGTCTATTGGAAAATAATGGCGATGAATATGAAATGCAAGGCGACTTATCTTCCTCAACTTTGGCAAAAGAGGAATCGGGGGAGGAAGGAATCGACATTGAAGTGAGTTTACCAAAGAAAAAAGTAAAAGGACTTATTATGCTTTCTGGTGGCGAGCGAGCCCTTACTTCGATTGCACTCCTATTTGCTATTTCTCAAGTTAACCCTCCACCGTTTATCATCCTTGACGAAACAGACGCAGCTCTCGACGAAGCAAATTCTAAAAAATATGCTGACATGATTGAAAATCTTTCTCGGTACTCGCAACTCATAGTTATTACCCACAACCGCGAAACAATGTCTCGGGCTGGAATACTCTACGGTGTGACTATGGGTCTTGGTGGAGGCTCGAAACTTCTATCCATTGCTTTTGACGAAGCGGTGTCAGTAGCGAAGTAGGAGTTAAACAACAAGTCACTACTAAGTAAGGTTTGAGGGGCTATCGTAAGAGAAAAGCTCTTTTTTATACTAACGCATAATCCAATACTCGTCTCTCCAAATCCGCTGAGACAACTTTAAATATGACTGTGTCACCCAAAGTAAATTTCTTTCCAGACTTTTCACCTTTGATTGTGTAGTTTTTTTCGTCGAGAGAGTAAAAGTCGTCACCGAGATCCCGAAGCTTTACCATACCTTCACATTTAGTTTCTTTCTCCTCTATATAAATGCCCCACTCAGTCACTCCTGCGATAGTTCCTTCAAATACTTGGCCTACTCTTTCTTGCATGTATTCTACTTGTTTGTATTTGATACTTGCACGTTCTGCATCTGACGCACGCTTTTCATTTTCACTCGATTCGAGGCAGATGCGCTCATATTTTTCGTATTCGTTTTGTTCTATTTTTCCACCCTTTAGTTCTCGCTCAAGAAAGCGATGAACGAGTAAGTCAGGGTATCGGCGAATAGGAGAGGTAAAGTGTGTGTAGTATGTAAATGCGAGGCCGAAGTGACCGATGTTTTTGGTCGAATATGCTGCCTTCGCCATGCTACGGATAGTGGCGGTTTTAATGAGATCTTCCTGCGGTGAGTCCTCGACTTGCTTGAGAAGATTGTTAATATCTTGCGAAGTTACCTTTCCATCTTTATTGTGTAAGTCATATCCAAGAGCCTTAAGAAACGTAGCGAGACTTTCTATACGGTCTACATCGGGTGTGCCGTGTATACGGTAGACAGATTGTGAGCCTTTTTTAGCTGGTAGTGCTTGTGATTTGAAAACAAATTCTGCTACCGCTTGGTTTGCGAGGAGCATATACTCCTCGACAAGCTTGTGTGTGTCGAGTCTTTGTTTTTTGTAAACACGAATAGGCTTACCTTGTGTGTCGAGTTCAAATTTAACTTCTTCTGTTTCAAAATTAATTGCACCGTTTTTGAATTTCTTTTTCTCCAAAACTTTGGCCACTTTTTGAAGTGTGCGTAATTCATTTTGAAACGGACCCTCACCCGTGCCGTCTATGACAGCTTGTGCGTCTTCGTATGTGTACCGTCGGTTGCTGTGTATGATTGTTCGTCCAAACCATTTTTCTAAAACTTCTCCCGAGGCATTCATTTTGAAAACTGCTGAAAATGTCAGTTTGTCTTCATTTGCATTAAGTGAACAAAGGTCGTTGGAAAGTACCTCGGGGAGCATCGGTATTGTACGGTCGACCAAGTACACGGAGAGTCCGCGTTTCTCACCTTCTGCGTCAAGTGCAGAGCCTGGAGTGACGAAATGTGATACATCGGCAATATGCACACCTATTTCGTATGTATCCTCTCCGAGGTCTACAAATGAAATTGCGTCGTCAAAGTCTTTGGCATCTGCGGGGTCAATAGTCATGGTGGTTACTCCACGCATGTCGCGCCTGTTTTCAACTTCATCTTTGAGTGTTTTTAAATAATCACGTTTGAGTTGTTCCGCTTCTGCTTCGACTTGGAGAGGGAATTCAACTCGGAATCCTTTTTCCAGTACGATTGCTTCCATTTCGGTGTTGTTTTCTCCTGCTGCACCGATAATTTTAATGACATCGCCGACGAGCTTGTCTGTACTTTTTTCCCAGTTAATGTCCACAAGTACTTTTGTACCTACGGGGATTTTGGCATCTTCGGCAGTGGCGAGGAAAATGTCTGTGTACATTCTTTTGTCATCTGGTATGACAAATACATCTACGCTTGGAGTTGAGGTACCCTCAGCACTAGGAACACTGTGTTCGACAGTTCCAACGTACTCGTTTTTAGCTCGCGACATGATTCGGAGTACTCTACCCTGTTCGCGATTGCGGATTTTCTCTCCTGTTTTTTCTATCTCCACTACATCTCCATGGAAGGCTCGCTGTATGTTTTCAGGCTGGATTTCAATACTTGCATTCCTGTCTATTTTTTTTGTCTTATCTTCTGGTTCAATATCAAAAAATCCAACTCCTTTGGAGTTGATGCTAATAGTACCAATAAGCGTTTTGTCTTTCATAAAGTGAGTATACCAAAAAAGGTGGGGGATTGAAAGGTAAAAAAATATGTTCACTTTGAGTTAAAAAAGCAATAGGAAAATAATCTTGTTTTGAATGTGATTAAAAATGACACTTATTTTAAGCCATATTTTTGCTATCACAAAAAGTATTTTGATTTTTGCTTGCAATTTGCTTGACTTATTTGGTGGATGTGATAAGCTAATCCTAGTTCGTTCATTAAAACCCCGTCGAAGCTGATCCGTACCCCCAAAAGTGGACACTTAAATAAAGTGCCCACTTTTTCTTTTTTGCTAGAATTAACAAACTAACAAAAAACATATGAATACACATATACATACTCGTGAGGAGATTGAAGGATTAAACAAACAACCCAT
>JBBQLO010000036.1:0-7138 GCA_038327915.1 Parcubacteria group bacterium
TGCACCCACAAGAGCAAAACTATTTCGTGTACTGAAAATCGCTTTTTGCGGGAGGAAGTTTTAACCGAGCAAGTGAAAAATCTTTGTCAAAAAGTTTCTTTGCCCGATGAATGGCGGGACAAATATCTTACTCGCCTTGAAAGCGAGCAATCGGAATCCCGCCACTCATCAGACCTTTTCGCTCAAAATCTCCGCGATAGTATTTCTGTCCTTAAAACACGCATGGAGCGACTGACAGACGCATATCTTGGCGAGGCGTTGGAACTTGTGGAGTATCAAGAGAAAAAGAATGTTTTAATGGCGGAAAAGAAAACAGTTGAGGAGAAATTATCTGATTTTGAGCGGAAAGGTAATCATTGGCTCGAACTCATGCGAAACTGGATTATTGAAGCCAACCAAGCCGTAAATCTCACTAAACAAGAAACTCCCTCACGGATGAGAGATTTTCTTGTTTCTATCGGCTCGAACCGTCGCCTCGTGGCGGGAATGCTTTTGGCGGAATTCAAAACCCCTTGGAATTTCTTGGCGGAAATGCCAGCCCAAGCCCGCGCCTTTGGCGCGGGCGCGGTCAATTCGGAAGCAAATCAAATTTGGTGGACCCTACAGGACTCGAACCTGCCACCCCTTCATTGCAAATGAAGTGCTCTACCAGATGAGCTAAGGGCCCATAATATATTTGATTATCTATCCACACTTGACTATTTAATCATTATTTCCTTTCTAGTGCAAGACTCAGTATGTGAGTAATAAACTCTTTCATTGTCACCCCGACAGATGCCAGTGATTTTGGTAAAAGTGACTCACGAGTCAATCCGGGCAATGTATTTACTTCGAGGAAATAAATTCCGCGACGGGGCGACACAATAAAATCTGAGCGTGAGTAGTGTGACAAGCCAAGGTTTTGGTGGACAAAAGTAGCAACGCGTTCTATTTCTTTTTTTTCCTCTGTACTAAAATTACCTGGACAAATTTCCTGACTTTCACCACTGTATTTAGAATGATAGTCAAATAATTTTTTCTCTTTTGGTGGAATAATTTCAATGACTGGTAGTGCATATGCGACACTGTTACGAAACTGCTCGAGCACACCACACGTTGCTTCCCTTCCAGAAATAAACTCCTCGACCAGCGCAGCTGGATAGGCAGAAAGAACAACTGTAAGTGCGGAAAGCAAGTCACTGTATGTCTGCACCATATAGAGGCCGAGAGATGATCCTCCTGAGGCAGGTTTAACCACAAGTGGATGTGGAATGGACTGAAAAATATCTTGAGCTTTCTCGCGTACAGAATCAGAATTACGAACTAGAACATACAAAGGAGTTTTAATTGCTAGTAAAGGTGCTTCTACATTTGACTGTGGCTGCGAATCTGACATTTTTTTAAGATGCTCTTTTGTCATATATTTATTCATGCTGACGGCAGAAGGTACTCGTGTAGATCCTGTGTATGGCATTCCGTGGTACTCTAGCACTTCTTGTACACCTCCATCCTCACCATATGTACCGTGTAGTGCATTCCATACAACATCGACATGTTTTAATATACGTTCTGGCTGACGTGGAATACCGTGCATATGCCACGAACCATCCTTAGAAATAAAAATATCAAGTGGATTGGAAAAACTTTCAAGATGTCGGAGAATATGTGCCCCACTCTGTAGAGAAACTTCGTATTCTGGTGATGGTCCACCCCGCAACACCCCTACACGCAAGTTTGGTGAAAGATTAAGCATACTCCAAGTATACATTATTTATTTTTAAATACACAAAAGCACCGTGTTTTGTACCGGTGCTCGAAAAGAAAAATCGGTGGGCTCAATCCCTGAGAAAACTTTGAAAAGTATACAGAGGAGAGAACCCGAAAGCATTTAATCGTGGCCGCGATTGTGGAGGCAAGGCCCTGCCTCGCAAAGAACTGTTGGCGGAGAATTTTCTTATACAGTTCTATTGTGAAAAAATCCAAAAAATGAGAAATCCATAAGAAATTTCTTCGCCTCGCGCATTATATAGTAATTAAGATGAAGAAACAATGAGTAAAAAGGATAGCTATTTTTATTCATATGTATTTCAAGTATTTTTGTGACGATAAAAATAATTTATTACTTTTCTATATTTACAAGGGGTACCTCCGTGTCTTCTTGTGATACGCAATACCATAGCGATGAGATTCAGCATTGGCAAGAAGTATGACTGATTCATGAGCAAGTAAGTGTCTCTCCCCTAAAATTGCTTTTGGTTTGTGATGTTCATTTTTGACTACTGCCATGACAGGTATTTTAAGTTGAAGCTTTTCGAGCACACTTTCTGCGGCATTTTTCTGAGCTACCCCTCCGTCAACAACTACGAGACTTGGAAATCGCCATTCCTGATGTGCAAATCGTCTTTCTAAAATTTCTCGCAATGCTTTTGTGTCATTAATACCCGGATTTTCTTTTATTTTAAATTTTCGATATTCACTTTTCTGAGCAGTGCCATTTTCCACAACCGTCATTACCCCCACCACGTCTTTACCGCCAAAATGTGCCACATCATATGCTTCGACTCGAAAAACCAATCCATCTTTTTCATGAATGTTTTCTTGCTTGATAAGTGAAATATCATGAATATGGTTAAGAGCAAAAATCTGCCGTTTAATCTCACCTGCTTTTTCAAATTCCCGCAGGCGAGCAAATTCCACCATACGAGTTTCCAAATTTTTAACCAGTTTCTTTTTATTTCCACGAAAAAAATCTACAATGTCATTTACCTTGTCTCTATATTCAGTTTTAGAAACTTTTTCAACGCACACTCCCGGACACAGACCAATCTGATAGTTAAAACATGCCCGTGGAGATTGCCCTACTTTCAATTTCTGATCCCCTGCCGGAATGCACTTCGTGTCTCGAAATGGAAAAATCTTACGAATAAGCACAAGGCCTTCTGTAATAGCTGAACCCTGTGGGAAGGGTCCGAATTTATACTTAATCTGCCAATCGGCGC
Source organism: Parcubacteria group bacterium (assembly GCA_038327915.1). Classification (GTDB taxonomy): domain Bacteria; phylum Patescibacteriota; class Minisyncoccia; order Phycocordibacterales; family DATDWN01; genus CAIXDB01. The sequence continues at coordinate 2,979 of JBBQLO010000036.1, forward strand.
GTTGCTTGTGGACACGCACTTGATGCGTGTTCAATTCTTTTTTGTTTTCTTCCACTTGTGTGGACACTTCCAAATCCCGACCACGAGCGAGCATTACTCGTGGAAAATCTTCTTTTGTTATGACAACATAATTAAAACTTTTATTATCCTTCTCTTTTGTATTATACGGTGGCTGATATTTTTTGATTAAGTTCGCTTCAAGAATGAGCGCCTCGAGTACCGAATCAGTCGGCTGAAAATCAACATCGTTGAACTCACTTACCATTTTGACAAGCAACTTTCCCCGCATGGTAATGAGGTTCGGAGAAAAATAGCTCCGTACCCTATCACGCAAACTTGTGGCCTTACCAATATAAAGTATCGCACCATTCCCATGTCGGAAAAAATACACCCCAGGAGTGTCAGGTAGTTTCGATGTTATTTTTTTAATTTCTTCTTGACTTTTCATTCCATTATATAATATTAAATTAGAAGGAGTAAAACAATGGATTTTACAGAAGAGTGTGAAAATGGTAGGGCACTTCAACTCACAGAAGAAAGGTTAGCGGAAATTGAATAGGGGTTGGAAAAATTGCAAAATCAATGCAAACACGAAAAAGCAGATTGATTTGATGGCGAATTAGTTGGTATCTGCCCAACATGTTTAAAGCATTTTTATTACTCTCGAATCGAGTTAGAGTTCATAAGAAATAAAGTTAGTAATTAGTAAGAATTTATATGGCTCCGAGTAATCGGCGCCTTTTTCTTTTCCACAAAAATCTTAAATCTTGTTATGACATAAGTTTTTTTGAGCCATTCGCAGGAAATTAGAAAATAAACGAGGTAATCCGAGCATTATTTTCTTGATTTCCGAGAAGTTCGCTGGCAAAGCTTTGTCAGATAGATTGCTCCAAAAAATTTTTGTTGCAAAAAAATTCTCACTTTCGATACGCCTTAAACTGCTTCAGTGCTTTCTTCAAATATTTACCTGTATAACTTTTTTCATTGTTTGCAACCTCTTCCGGTGTCCCCTTTGCCACGAGCTGCCCTCCACCCTCGCCACCTTCTGGTCCAATATCGAGAACATAGTCAGCAGATTTTATGACATCCATATTATGCTCAATAACGAGCACTGTATTTCCTTTGTTAACCAATTTTTGCAAAATCTCAATCAATTTTTTGACATCTTCATAGTGTAGACCAATGGTCGGCTCATCGAGAAGATAGATGGTCTTCTGAGTGTGAGGTCGGTACAACTCACTTGAAATCTTTACACGCTGTGCCTCTCCACCAGAAAGAGTTGTTGCACTCTGGCCGAGTTCCAAGTAACCAAGTCCTACTTCATCAAGCGTTTTTAATCTGTCAGAAATAGATGGAATATCTTCAAAAAAGCTGAGTGCTTCTTCCACTGTCATTTTCAAAATATCGTAAATATTTTTGTGCTTGTATTTGACTTCGAGCGTTTCTTTCATAAAACGTTTACCTTTGCAGACATCGCACGGTACGTACACTGTCGGCAAGAAATGCATTTCTACTTCTATCATGCCGTTACCTTGGCACGTCTCACAGCGACCACCTTTGACATTAAAAGAAAATCGATTAGCTTTCCACCCCCTTGCCCGAGCTTCACTTGTTTCAGCAAAAAGATCGCGAACAAAAGACCACGCCCCCGTGTATGTCGCTGGATTAGAGCGCGGAGTGCGGCCAATGGGGCTTTGATTAATAAGGATAGCTCGGCCAAGGTATTCGGTACCGGTAAAAGACTTGCAATTGAACACTTCAGCTGAGCGATATTTACGTTCAAAACGCGCCTGCAAGTTTTTGTGTAGTATTTCATATACAAAAGACGACTTACCCGAGCCAGACACACCAGTCACTGCCACAAGTCTTCCAAGTGGAACATCAACATTCATATTTTTAATATTAAATATTTTTCCACCTCTGATTTGCAAATCGCCTTTTGGACTCGTGCGCCGCTCTTCTGGTAACTCTACTATTTTGTCTCCTCGCAAGTAGTCGAGAGTCAGTGAGCCTGACTTATTTTTCGGTGCAGTCAATAATTCGTCCAGATACCCCGAGACAACCACACTCCCCCCATGCACGCCTGCACCTGGGCCAATATCGACAATGTAATCAGAAGCAAATATGGTGTCCTCGTCATGTTCAACAATAATAATAGTATTACCGAGGTTTTTAAGATCAATGAGTGTTTGGATGAGACGATCATTGTCGCGCGAATGTAGGCCAATAGTCGGTTCGTCGAGAACATACAGTGCACCCACAAGGCCTGAACCAAGTTGCGATGCAAGTCTAATACGCTGTGCTTCACCACCAGAAAGTGTGTGTGCTCGACGAGAAAGCGAAAGGTATTCAATACCAACGTTTATCATAAACAGAAGGCGAGATTCGATTTCTTTCATAATTACTTTTGAAATATTTTTCTCTCGTTCGGTTAAAGTGAGTGACATAAAAAATTCAAAGACATCTTTAATAGACATCGCTGTCAAATCAACAATATTTTGCTTGCCAATGAATACATGCAGAGCTTCATCTCGCAATCTCGCGCCATGACATTTGAGACACGTTTCTTTACCAAAAAAATGTCTTGTACCAAGACCATTACATTCTGGACATGCACCATACGGAGAATTAAAAGAAAAAAGCCGTGGCTCTACTTCTGGATATGAGTAACCGTCTTTTGGACATGAAAGTTTTGAGGACATAAAAAATTGTTCAGGCACATAGTCTTTCTCTGCTTCCCGTGCCACTTCCCGAAACATTATTTTCACCTGTCCATCAGATTCATCGAGTGCCTTTTCCAAATCCTCCGAAAGTCTCTCTTCAGCGCTCGTCGCATCAGTTGTGAAATCGGCAAGTGAAATACTGTCAACCAAAACATCGATAGAGTGACGAGAGGTTTTAGAAAGTTCAATGCGTTCACGAAGTGACTTCCTCACACCATCGACCAAAATATCTGAATAGCCCTTACCGAGAAGGTCATAGAGCAGTTGATAGTATTCTCCTTTTCGACCCTTCACCACTGGCGCAAATATTTCAACATACACAGGAAAGGGTATCTTTTTCACACTCTCTTTTTTTATAGCAAGGACGGTCCTTTCTATAGTGTGCGATTTTATCTTTTCTTCAATTTTCTCCAATATAAAGTTTTTTATTTCATCATTTGAAAGTTTTGTGATTTCATCCCCGCAAATAAGGCAGTGTGGGTGCCCGATACGCGCGTATAAAATACGCAAGTAGTCGTAGATTTCAGTAATAGTCGCTACAGTCGAGCGGGGGTTGTTTGAGCGAGATTTTTGGTCAATGGAAATAGCTGGAGAAAGTCCAGCTATCTCGTCCACATCCGGTTTCTGCATTTGGCGCAAAAACTGTCTTGCATACGAAGAAAGAGACTCAACGTACCTCCGCTGACCTTCGGCAAAAATAGTGTCAAATGCGAGCGAAGATTTACCCGAACCAGAAAGCCCGGTAAAAACAATCATCGTGTTACGCGGCATCTCCACCGTGATGTTCTTTAGGTTGTGCGTCCGTGCACCACGAACGACAATGAGGTCATGCGGTTGTTTTGTTTCTTTTTTAATCATAAAATTAACCCGTATGTGGGCCGTGTATACATGTATAAAAGTAAGCATACCAGATCTACACTAAAATGCTATAATTTAAATTTTAATTGTTTTAGTAAAAATGTTCTAGAAATAAAAATAGATATGAAAATGCCCCCGTCAAGCGAGGGCTGTTTTTCGGCACCGATTAGCAGCGGCACCAGCTGTACATAACCACTCCGCTGGCAATGCGATCTCCGAAAAATTACGACGGAGTATCGCACTGCCAGCTGCACGCCAACGCCCTGTTGTTACTGCTTATCGGGGGCGCCCGCGAACTTGGCCGTGGATATAGTTCGTGTTTTCTCCGGCCAATGTGGCCGGAGAACTCTTGTTTGTGGCGCGCATTTTTGCTCCTTATGTAGGTAGAGACTTGGCTGCCCTCTAATCCTACCCGAACGAATTCAAAAAAAAATACAATGTGAAAATTCTCATTTGAAGTGCAACTCGTATAATTGATATATATGAGAACATACACGCATTTGAATCTGTATCTGCGCGATCGAATCGAATCACTTTTAGATAAAGGAGTGGAACAACAAGAGATTGCAAAGATTGTCG
>JBBQLO010000037.1:0-6745 GCA_038327915.1 Parcubacteria group bacterium
TGTGCAACAGTGACACCATCATTTTTGATACGGTTAATGATTTGCTCCTTGATTTCGGGAGCGATACGTTTTTTCATATGTTTGTATATTAGTACTGCTAATTATACAAGATTGGTGTACGAAATTTGGGGTACGGGCCAGTCTGGTGTTAAATCGTAAAAATAAACTGCGTAGTACCAACGTTGGTATAACCACGTAAGTAAAATTATAAAAAATAGTAAACCAAAAATACCAACAGTTGTTAATGCCAACCACCCGCCAGTATCAGTTCCGGAGCTTAGAGTTGCAAAAAGAACACCCCAAATAATGAGCAGTAAAATCGTCCACACTAGGGTACTAGCAAGTGTTTTCTTAAAAATCTTTTTTGGACTTAATGGAAACTGTTCTCTTGTTTTACTCATTGCTATATTCATAATATATTGAGAAATTAGTTATTTTAATAAATTCCAAAATACTATACCATAAAATAATAAAAAAAGCACTTTTCCTTCACGAACCTTTACATGGTTAGACAATGAGAGTATGGTTAGAGTATGAATAAGACCTTAATAACAAGAGCGGTAATAGCTTTTATAATAGTTTGTTTTGCTGCCGGTATATATTTTATTTCTACAAAAAAATCTGGCATTCAAAATATCCAATATAGTCCAGTTACAACTTCTCCAGTTCCCACATTGTCAACTCAACCCACCGTCCCAACCACTACACCAATGGTGGTAAAAGTACACCCTATCATTGTTACTCAAGGTGTATACCAAAATCAGTACATGAAAGTTACAATCCCAACCGGATGGACTGCCACCGAGGGAACAGTAATAAATAGTTACGGAGAAAGAGCAACATGTACCTCGACTCCATCTCCAGTCGAAGGTATGAACTATACTGGATTGGGTGGATGTCAGGATGGCATAATTTATTTTACAAGAGTTAAAACTGAACTTAATCCATCAGCCGTAAATATTACAAAAGGAAATTATATTCTCTATATAAACGCTAGAGTTGGTCAGGCGAGTGGTGTAGAAGGTGGACGATTTGAAGAATATGCAGGAGGCTCCCCAAGTGTGGATGCGGTAATTCTCGAACACCCCGGCGGCCCTTGCGGTACATCAAACACAAATTCAATATCTTTAAACGCTACAAGTACCAGTCGGACAGATTTTTATTTAAATGCGAGTGATAAAACCGAAACGTGTGCTACCCCAACAAATGGTCAAACAGTTTGGTATTTCTCTGATGTAGGACGAGGTATAAATTATTACAATATCCCAAATTATTATGGACCGGCGGGTTGGGTTATAACAATGGCTTACAAGAGCAAAGTAATAAATTCCTTCCCTGTTAAAGACGGTGCTGATCTAAATCAGGCTTTGTCACAAATGACAGATATTTTGAAAACATTAACAATCAATCCACCAGTTCCATATGTTCCATCAGTATCTCAAACAATAAATGCAATGAGCAATATCTCTTGGACATCTTCATTTTCTGAGAGTGTAAATGGTGGAGTTATTAGTTGTACTGATACCTCAAGTACTCATAGTATCAATCAAACGGACGTTGCCATGAGTTATCATATGGAATCGTATAGATCAACTGATAATACAACTTACACTTCCACAGATATTCCACCAAGAATCAACACCATTGAGGGTATGTTAGTAAATGATGGATGGTCAAAATGCAATCATATATTTTCTGGTAGTGATGTCGTTGATGTGTACCAAAAGAATAAAGAACTGGTAAATGTAGCTACCGACGCATCTGTCAGTAGCATGCAATATATACTTTTGACATTCTTCAAATTAAAGTAACCAAAATTCTCTGCAGCAAGTGATACAGGGAATATGATTCGTTTAAAAGTTCACATTCGATACTTACAAATGTAACGAAAGAGGACGATTTTTCAAGATTGTGCCTAGGGGAGGAGCTCTTAAATCTCTGTGTGCCGAAATAATTTCAGCATCAATTTAATTTTTTATTTTCTTAACAATGAAAAAGAAAAATCCCGCTGTCTAAAAAGACAAGCGGGATTGAAAAAATACAGGAACTTCACACATACATATTTTCACTACATACCGACTGCAACAGAATCTCCTACCGACGCTTTTTGCATTGCTTCCCAAAGGGAAACAAACTTGTGGCAAGAGGACAAAAGTTCTGCAAGCGTGCCAGTTGCAATGATCTCTCCCCGATCGAATACACAGACTCGGTCAAAGAGTGGGAGAAGATGGAGCTGGTGGATCGTAGATACAATAGTCTTTCCTTTGAACTCTCGAAAGATATTCTGGTAAACTGTTATCTCCGTTATCGTGTCCAGACTACTTGTCGGTTCGTCGAGTAGCACGATGTCTTTATCATGACAGGCTAAGAGCCCGCGAGACAAAGCCAAACGTTGTTGTTGACCACCAGAGAGATTGACTCCTTTTTCTCTAATCGAAGAGTCAAACTTTTTTGGTAGACCCATGACAACATCGGTAAAGCATGCCATGTGAGTGAATTTCAAAACGAAATCCAGACCATATTCTGCACCCATCGTGATATTCTCCCATATGGTTTTAGAAAATATTTCCGGACTTTGCTGAATAAGGGTAATTGCTCGACTAATTCCTTCAAATCCATTTGGAATTTCTTGACCATCAACCGAGAGTCCTAGACTGCGAGGGCCATAAAAGTTTCCCATAACTTTGAGAAATGTACTCTTGCCACTACCAGTCTCTCCGACCAAGGCAATACGCTCACCGTGATGAGCAAAAAAAGAAACGTTATTGAGATGGGTACCTTCTTCCTCCAAACCAAAGTAAGAGAAAGTGAGATTTCGTATGTCCAACTTCTTCCAATCTTTCGGTAATACATGATTCACAAAACTTCCAGGAATGAAATCCGCCGACAGCTCTTCTGCATTTCCTACTCGTGTTCTCCGTTTAATGATATTGCTGTATGAACCAGCAAATTTAAAAAACAATTCGCCGATTTCATCGAGATAACGCATAAGCAGATACACACTGCCAGATAATGCTCCTGGTCCAGCACCAAGATGTTGGAAGAAATAGACGCACAGGGCAAGTGCAATCATAATATTGCAACATACGCTGGTCAAAAACCATTTAGCCTCGTTTCTCTTTACATTTTCAGTAAACAATTCAAAAGGTGTTTCAAGTTTGTGAGCAATTGAGTTGAACACAAATTTCTCCACCCGAAGAATAATGACAGTGCTGATATTACTGATTGCGTCAAAAACACTTTCAGAAATAAGATTTTCAGAGCGATTCAATTTTTTGTATTGAGGTATAAGTATCCGATCAAATCTCATTGTAATCCAGATGCTCAAGACAAACATTGGCAATGCAATGCAGGCTGCTATCCAACTGAAATACATGAGCATAATGTAACTTCCTATGATCTGTACAAAACAATGAATATTGTTGAACGAATCTTCTGAAAAAGCATAGAGCGCAGTTGCCCCCTTTTCAATTCTATCAATTGTATCTCCAGAATGATGTCCAGCATGCCATTTAAGTGGCATGGTCATCACCCCCTTCAAAAGAAACTTTCGATAATTAGTTCTTACCCTAAAAGCATTCATTAGCTCAAGAATTCTCGCGGGCATATGCAGAACCCAGAACAAAATAGATCGTAATACAAGTAATCCAGATAACAAAACAAGAGTTTTAATACTTGTAGAGTTGATTCCTTCAGTACTTATGACTTGAACGATTTTGGCACAAACCAAAGGATTCATAAAAAGGTTGATGCATTGGGCAATGATAAACAACACCCAATACGAAACAATTTTTTTATGATACCCTTGTGAATATTGCCAGTTTTTAGCGAACAAATACCACAGTGGATTCTGCTTTTCGTTAGACATCCGTTTCCCCCTATATGTGAATTTCAAAGAACAAAAACACCGCGATGTACGCGGTGTTTTGAGTATTCAATTGTATCTAGATAAACTAGAAAATAGTTCAAATACTTAAAACACAGCGCAATCTTCCTGCAATTGATGCAGAGATATAACCTGTTGGAAGCACAGCAAAAGAGGCAAAGCCTGTCCGGCCGTTATTCCACATATTCATTTGATTACGCATTTTTTTCATGATTTTTTTATCGTATACTAGTTTAGTATAAAAGTCAAGGCCAACAATGAAAAAACTCCTTTAAATGCTCCGAATCATTTTTACTACCGACGACAATGAGAAGTTTTTTCATATTTTATTTTATGATCCGGAGAGAATTTCCTCTCGACTCAAAAAGTTTTCGTCAAAACTTTTTGGTCTGGTTTTCTTACATGAACAATATATTTTTCGCTTTTTTCTTACAAAATACTCAAAGTCTTGCGAAGTGAGATCGCTCACTTCGCACCGACTCGCGTCTTGTTTTTGCTAAAACAAGAATCGCTCCGTCGTTTAATTTTTTAAAAAAACAGTATACATTTAAAAACAACTAGACATAAACCACTAATTTGTTAGTATACCGAAAGGAGATTAGATGAAACGTCTACTGAATTATGCAATAAGGACCATTATTGTACCTGGATTATTTGGTAAGCTAAAAGATCAAGTTTGGCAACGTGTCGAGGAACTGAGAGCGAACCCGGATTACGCTAGGCTTCACCGTTTCGAAGACATCATAAATTCATCATGCGTCTATCGATCTGATTTGATTGAAATAATTTTCGTGATGAATATACAGCCCACTTGTCCCCTGAGACTCAATACTATAGGAATGCTCAGAAAAGGCATTTCAAATCATGCGCGTGATATCCCCAATTAAACCTTGAAGTGCAGCAGTCTTGTACAATTAAAATATGAAAATATACAAGCATTTGAGTTTAGTGGAACGCGTACAAGTTGAAATTTTGAGAGCAAAAGAATACTCTCTGAGAGAGATTGGAAAGGTTTTGGGAAGGAATTCAGGCACAGTTTGTCGAGAATTGAAACAAAAAGTGCATGGAGAATACGTGGCACGCAAGGCGCATCACAAGGCATATGTCAAAAGAAAATACTCAAAATATCAAGGAATGAAAATTAGAAAAGATATGAAACTCGAACAATACATCACTAAATATCTGAAGCATGGGTGGTCTCCAGAACAAATTGCTGGTCGTATTGCAGATGAGTGTTTGTTGCCACCGGTATCACATACCAACATCTACTCATGGCTCAGAAGCATCCACGGTCGAAAATTGGAAGCTGAATTAAAACTGTTGAAAAAGAAACGACAAAAGAAACACCGAAAGAAAGTCATTCAACTCGAAGGTCGAATATTCATTGATGAACGTCCAAAATCAGTCAATACTCGAGAGTATTTCGGTGACTGGGAGGGTGACTTCATTGTGTCAGGCAAGGGTAGCCGTGCTGCCTTGCTGGTGCTCCACGAGAGGAATAGTCGATACATCATCATCCGAAAAGTGAAACACAAAAAGACACAGGAGGTGGAAGACACGTTAGTGAATATGATCAAACCACTGACCAACTTCAGATCACTCACATTGGACAATGATGTGTCGTTTGTCCATCATGAAAAAATTTCCACAGAACTTGGAGTACCACTCTTTTTCTGTCATCCATATGCATCATGGGAGAAAGGTGGAGTTGAGAATTCAAATCTGTATTTGAGACGCTTCATACCGAAAGGTGCAAATATTGCAAAATGGTCAAATGAAGAAATACGCGAGATTGAGTTGTGGATGAATTCACTTCCACGAAAAGTGTTAGGATATTCCACACCAGAGGAAGTGATGGTCAGGAACAAACAGTTGATTAAAAGTTTTATTCAAATTACCAGAGATTAAAAAGACCCCGCTGCACTTGGGGGTTTCGGGGAGGCACCATCTTTTTTCTTATTATATGTTTCTAAATTAATTTTTGTCCGTTCCCAATCCGTAGGTGTGATTTTTTTGATTTCTTTTGTTTGCTCATCAATATCAAAAACCATATCTTGCTCTTTCCATCCTCTGAGTATTCCGTATTCCTCAAAAACATCTCCAAGTGCCTGCATTTTATCGCGAGCTTTTTGTTGCCAGTTTTCAATATCCGCTTCTGACATACCACTTTCTCTTAATATTTGTGTCCTCTCATTCCACCTAATGCCCGTAGCTCGTTCCATTACAAAAAGATACTGGTTATTTTGTTCTGCTTTTGCAATCAGTCTTGGTGCAGGTAAACCCACATCAGTAACTAATTCCATTACTTTATATTCGTGAAATAGATCACCAGTTTGACCAACTTGTGCCTTTTCAGCATTAACACGTTTACCAACAACTTTTATTTTTTCTCCACTTGGATTTTTCCATTCGGGAAAATCCTTAACAGCTGTCGGGTCTTCTCTAACAGTTCCATCTTCATGATGTTTTATTTCACCACTTTTAACGTTTTTACCCTTTTCCTCAAAGTATTTTATTGGTTCATTTTTAAATTCTTCAGGCACAAAATCTTCGATTTCTGGCTTGGATTCAACTTTTACTTTACCTCCCTGTTTTTTAGATAATTTTTGTTTCGATTTACTGGATGATTCAAGGATGTTTTGTGTAGATTCTCCTTCCATAATGAAATAATAGTTTATTAAGTGTATTTTTACAAATTTAATATTTACCTATAACCAGACCCGCCCGAAAACCAATCGCCCATTCCGAAAAATGAAATCCCGCGCAAACAAAACGAGAATGGGAAGCGATGGGTGCGGAAGGCGGACACGGGGAGGAACACGCCTCATGGAGTGTTCTGGAGCGGATGCTGAGTCGTGA
>JBBQLO010000038.1:0-6354 GCA_038327915.1 Parcubacteria group bacterium
GTTCACTAATTCTTTTGTGGACGACCTTGATTTTAAACAAATAAAACAACCTCGATGCTCTGCATCGAGGTTGTTTTATTTTTCAGTCATCATTAATACCTTTTTTGACTAATCGTGGGATCTTGTAACAAGTTTATTTAATCAAATCAACTAAAAATTCTTTCCTTCTAAAGCAATTCTTAATATTTTTAAGTTTAATAAATGTTACAAAAATAGATGTATCTAGTTTCGTACTCCAATCCAATATCCCCGCATCACTCTGTGATTAATTGATTCGGCGTTTTTAGATTAATCCCCATACGCAACCGTTCGTGATTGTAGGATCGCAGATACTACTTCAATTCACAATTAAAGATTCCGACGTCGGTCGGAATCTTGTCCGAGCATTCCCCTTATAGAGTGGAATTGAATCTCTCAATACGTGCGTTGCCATTTAGCTTACTAATCATAGTATATAGATGATTCTTCTTCATCAGTCCCGCACGATTAATGGTGCGTCTGACTGAACTCAGTGAGACTACAATACCTTAATTCAGTAACTGCTGATAAACTACTTCACTTGTCCGGTTGTGATTTTTTTTTCGTATGGAAACGATTCGATCAACAATTTCTTTCTTCAATTGATGTGCATGTGATTTTGGTCTCGATGAGTGAGCTGGAATGTTGTGATACCCATACATTATTTACAGTGTCTTGCTACCTGTCGACTACTCCAACCTCGGTACATTAGCTGTGTTGCTTCTCGTCTAACGCGGTATGTGTAGGTTTGTTGAATGTGTTATATACATCATTCTAAATGGTTAGGTGATGCAAAGGTGTTGGGGTGGTCTTCGAATGGCCACCAAAATAATTGACCACGTAAAAAACAAATTAACGGTCGCACGCCTTTCTCGAGAGGTGCGGTCATTTTTTATAATATAAAATTGCAAATATGCATGATGTGTACTAACATTCATGGGTGTTTAGTTGCAATTTCAGATTGCGTGAGTAGGTGTTGACTAGTGCGCCGTTGTAGTTCAGTGGTAGAATGCCATCTTGGTAAGATGGATGTCCTGGGTCCGATTCCCAGCAGCGGCTCCACAAAAATGTACAGCATTTTTGTGCTGGGAATCGGACGACGGAGCGATTCCTGTTTTAGTAAAAACTAGACGCGAGTCGGTGCCCAGACCAAATGAGAGCGACGGCGAGCATTTGAGTCGAGGGAGATTTCCAGCAGCGGCTCCACAAAAATGTAGTGATAAAATGCCAAAGTAGTTCAGTGGCAGAACACTGCTTTCGTAAAGCAGGAACATGAGTTCGATTCTCATCTTTGGCTCTATGGACGATGCACAGAAAGATATACACAATTCAAAAAATAAATTACAAAAAGAACTTGAGGAACTTGAGGCTCTTATGAACGCTTCTGATTTTTGGATAGATAAAAATAAAGCTCAAGCAACTATTAAACGCATACAAGACATTAAATTTGAAATTGAAACTGGTGGATCAGGGGGGAAGTACGACAGAGGAGATGCTGTTGTGACAATATTTTCTGGTGCCGGGGGAGACGATGCCGAGGATTTTTCCCGAATGTTGCTTGATATGTACTTTAAATTTTGTGAGCGTAAAAATTTTTCTGTGACCATGTTGCACAGTAATGAAAACGACCACGGTGGGTACCGAAACGTGACGATAGAGATTTCTGGTAGAATTGATGGTCTCGGTGCATACGGAATATTAAAAAATGAATCGGGTGTTCACCGTCTTGTGCGCATATCTCCTTTCAATGCTAAGTCACTTCGACATACGTCTTTTTCAATGGTAGAAGTCATTCCTAAATTTGAAAAAACAAATGCCAAAGACATGGAGGCGGATATTCCTGACAGTGATATTCGTGTTGAGCTATCGCGTTCTTCTGGACCTGGTGGTCAGAATGTTAACAAACGTGAAACTGCTGTACGTGTAGTACACATTCCGACCAATCTTTCAGCCCAGTCTGACAATGAGCGCTCTCAGGGTCAGAACAAAGATAAGGCAATGTCTATTTTGTATGGAAAAATCTATAAAGCAATTGAGGAGGATCGTGTCTCAAAAGAAAAAGGAATGTATATTTCCAAAACAACACAAATAGAATGGGGAAATCAGATTCGTTCGTATGTGGTACACCCATACAAAATGGTTAAAGATCATCGAACAGGAGTGGAAACGAGTAATGTCGAGGCGGTTTTTGCTGGCGACCTTGATGAGTTTATAGAGGGTGAGAAAGGACTGAAGTAAGCTCTCGTGTAGCATTTCACACATAGACTATTTTGCGTTCTATTATTTTTTGCGTCCTTGCAACTAATAGATTATACTAAAGCAATGATTTACTTCGACAAAGTTTCTAAAATATATCCAGATGAGTCCATTGCTCTTGAAGATGTGTCTTTTTCGATAGAACCAAAAGAATTTGTCTCTATCGTCGGTCACTCAGGAGCAGGTAAGACGACACTCCTTAAAATGTTCCTTGCAGAAGAGCGTCCAACAGAGGGTAGAGTTTTTTTTGAATCATCCGACATTCATTCGCTTAACAAAAACAAAATAAATGAATTTCGTCGCAAAGTAGGGGTGGTTTTTCAGGATTTTCGGTTGTTGTGGAGAAAAAATATTTATGAAAATATTGCTTTTGCCATGGAAGCTGCTGGGAGGACTGATGAAGACATTGAAGCAGATGTGCCACACGTTCTCGAGCTTGTGGACTTAGGTAAAAAAATATGGAACTTCCCAAACGAACTCTCTGGCGGTGAAAAACAACGGGTGGCTATCGCTCGAGCTATTGTGAACCAACCCGACGTTATTATTGCCGACGAGCCGACTGGTAATCTTGACCCGCTCAACACATACGATATTGTGCAGATATTAAAGAAAATAAACGACCTAGGTACGACGGTTATTTTGACTACGCACAATAAAGGTGTGATTGATTCGCTCGGTAAACGAGTTATTACAATGGAAAACGGTAAGATTATCAGAGATGATAGGGAAGGAAAGTATGTAATTTAATTTTATACACATTCTATCTATGTTTTGGACTACTATAAAAAGAATTATTCGCGCCGGTTTTTACAGCTTTTGGCGTAACGGTTTTATTTCACTTTCTTCCATTCTTGTTATGGTGGTGACTCTATTTGTGATAGGCTCGCTTATTTTCTCAAGTGCCATTTTGCGTGCAACACTTACGGAGATTAAAAATAAAGTAGATATCAAAGTGTATTTTACCCTTACTGCACCCGAAAATGATATTTTGTCTTTGAAAAAAGAAATAGAAAAACTGCCGGAAGTTGTTCCGCCCGCTCTCTATGTTTCGAGGGATCAGGCTTTGACTGATTTTCAGACAGCTCACGCCAACGACCAGCTCACTTTACAAGCCCTTGATGAGCTGGGCAACAATCCTTTTGGTGCGACGCTCAACGTTAAGGCAAAAGATCCCTCACAGTATCAGGCAATCGCAGATTTTCTTGCTACTCAGACAATCGGTGCCAGTAATAGTTCGGGCATTGTCGATAAAGTTGATTTTTATAAAAACAAAAATGCAATTGACAGGCTGGTACAGATTACCGACTCGGCAGACCGACTCGGTTTTGCTATAACGACGATTATGATTATTCTTTCTATACTTATTACTTTCAATACTCTTCGTCTGGTTATTTATATGTCTCGAGATGAGATAGCCGTCATGAGACTTGTCGGTGCTTCGACGGGATACATTCGTGGACCATTTTTTGTGGCGGGCGCTCTGTATGGATTTGTTTCAGCCATTATCACTCTTTTCCTTTTTTATCCAATTACTATTTGGCTCGGTAAAACAACTGCAAACTTTTTTGTTGGATTAAACGTTTTTAGCTATTATTCTGCTAATTTTGGTCAAATTTTCCTTATTATTGTCGGTTCTGGTGTCATTGTTGGATCTATTTCGAGTTATTTGGCAGTACGAAAATATTTGAAAGTGTAGTAGACTGAGACATATACCTTAATTTCGAGAAAGATTATGCCTAAGAAAAACACTGTTTCAAAAAAGCCTCATAAATATATTTTTGTAGTCGGTGGGGTTATGTCGGGAGTTGGAAAAGGTATTGCATCGTCTTCTATCGGTAAAATCCTTCAGTCGAAAGGCTTCAAGGTAAATCCCGTTAAGGTTGATCCATATTTAAATGTTGATGCCGGTAATATGAATCCTACTGAGCACGGCGAAGTTTTTGTGCTCGATTCAGGCCTTGAAACAGATCAGGACATGGGCAATTACGAGCGCTTTTTGGAAATGGATTTGTCATCCGAAGATTACATGACTTCCGGTATGATCTATCAGCATGTTATAAATCGTGAGCGAACACTTGGTTACAGAGGGAAATGTATCGAAGCTATTCCACACATTACAGATGAAATCATTCGTAGATGGAAAAAGTCGGCAGACAATCATAACTCTGATATTTCACTTATTGAAATTGGAGGAACAATTGGCGACTATCAAAACATTCTTTTCATTGAAGCTGCCCGAATTCTCAAAATTAAAAATTCACAAGACGTGATGTTTATTATGGTTTCGTATCTTCCCGTACCAGGTTCACTTGGAGAAATGAAAACTCGTCCAACGCAAAATGCTGTGCGTCAGTTGAATTCATATGGGGTACAGCCAGATGTTATTATTGCTCGAGGGACACAACCTCTCGACCAGAAACGTAAGGAGAAAATAGCTTTTTCGTGTTCGGTTGCTACTGAAAATGTTATTTCAGCTCCAGACATACAGAGTGTGTACGACGTTCCACTTAATTTTGAAAAGGACAAAATCAGTTCTGTTATTTTGAAATCACTGCATATGCGTGGTAAACCCCACAATGGTGAACTGGTCGAATGGAAGAAGTTTGTCGACAAACGAACAAAAGCTAAAAGGCAACTCAAAATAGCCGTTGTTGGAAAGTATTTCGACACAGGGGATTTTATGCTCTCCGATGCATATGTTTCAGTTATTGAAGCGGTTAAATTTTCTTCATATTGGTCTGATGCGCGGACCGAATTAACGTGGATTAATTCAAAAGAATATGAGAGTAATCCAAAAAAACAGAACGATCAGGCTGACGATATTCCACAAAGAAACATAGATGAACTTAAGAATTTTGATGGTATCATTGTTCCTGGAGGTTTTGGAGAAAGCGGTATCGAAGGTGTTATTTTGGTTATAGAATACGCACGCAAAAATAAAATACCGTATCTCGGACTTTGTTATGGTATGCAATTGGCAGTTATCGAATCCGCTCGTAATGTTTTGGGTTGGAAAGATGCGCATACCGCAGAAATTAATCCTGAAAGCGAACATGTCGTTATCGATATCATGCCCGAACAAAAGAAAATTCTCTCAGAAGGAAAGTACGGTGCGACAATGCGGCTCGGAGCATACTCAGCGGTGCTTGGAGTTGGAACTATTGCTCACGCAGCTTACGCGTCCGTAGGATCTTTAGTGCAGGTAGATGGTGTGGATCAGATCTCTGAACGTCACCGCCATCGATACGAAGTTAATCCTGCCTTCATTATGGACATAGAAAAAACAGGACTGATTTTTTCTGGTAAGTCACCCGACGGGACACTCATGGAGATTGTAGAACTCCCTCGTTCAGTTCATCCTTTTTTTATCGGTACGCAATTTCACCCAGAATTCAAAGCTCGACCACTTCATCCACATCCGTTATTTAGTGAATTCGTAAGGGCATGTTTAAGGAAAAAATAATAAAAATTTTTTAAATTCTACGATTGAATAAGAATTCATTGTTCTCACTTTGTATTTTACTCGAATTTTGTATTAATTTTGTGTCCATCTTGTTTCATTTCCCGCTTTATTGCCTTGTAAAATCGGTTTTTTTGGCGTATTGTAATGAAGCTTTGTGATAGTTTAATTATATTGCGAGATCGTCTAATGGTAGGACAATCGCCTCTGAAGCGGTTTATCTTGGTTCGAATCCAAGTCTCGCAGCAGTCTCGGTAAATCACTGTTTTTAGGTGTATTTGCCAGTATCTGAAATGGGTTTTTGAATATATATTGAGCCACTGATTTGTTTTGGTGACCACTTCTTCTCTAGTTTTTCTTCGACAACTACATTCAAAAATGGGCTGAGTGCCACTTTCAAACATTGTTCTTTAGCTCTCCATCTCTCAGCATATGCTTTGTGTTTAGCTTTGTCTGCCAGATACAGACCGTTCACACTGTGTTTCTCAATCTCTCGACTGATTGTGTTAGGGCTTCGCTCGAGAAACTCGGCGATTCGCCGAATCTCGGAACCTGCCCAATACATTTTTTCAATACAAAATCGTTCTTCGAAATTTAAATGATGATATTTCATATGACAA
>JBBQLO010000039.1:0-6319 GCA_038327915.1 Parcubacteria group bacterium
TGTACTGCACCCCTTTTGTAGAACACCAATCTTGTATCAGATATTGTAGCTTTTAGCGATTTTTTGCGCAAATTGAACCGGTGACATTTTCAATGCTGAATGTATTCTGGTGTTGTTGTACTGCCAGATGGTTTGGTAGACACTGAGAACTAATTCACCAATACTTTTGAACCTCGACCAGTCACCAAGATCAATTTTGAATTGTGAGTAGAAGGATTCCTGGTATCCATTCTCCCACGGACAGCCGGGGGCAGATCTCGATATTTTCACACCAATGGTTTCAAGTGCTTCGATGAAAACTTTTGCATTGTATTCACTGCCATTGTCGCTGTGATATACCTCTGGTCGAGCATTGGTGAGGATGGCATTCATAAATGCCGACAGCGTGAGTTGTACAGCATGAGTAGTGCACACGGACAATCCGACGATCTTTCTCGTGTATATATCCATCACCGTGGCAACATATACCACCTTGCTTTGAAATGGGAGGTAGGTGAAGTCCGATGTCCAAATATGGTTCTCGTACTCTGGATATGTTGTCGTGAGGTAATTTGGATATATGATCTTGATATTCTTGGTTCTTTTGAATTTCTTGCCGCGTCTACGATATGCTTTGATGCCGAAAAGATTCATCACTCGACGAATCTTTTTCTTGTTCATACGAAGGTGTATAGCAACTCTGCGATGACCATATGATGGATGTTCACGGAGAACGGCTTCGATCTGACATTTGAGTTGCCAGTCTTTGTCTGGTTTCTTGGGGTGGTAGTAGAAGATGCCGCGGTAGATGCCAAGCTCCCTGGCCCTGAGAGTTTTGGGTACACCGCTTGTTTCGATCACTTCTTTTTTTGGGCTTCGGATAGCTTGAGGGTGATTTCACCGACAAGCTGCATGAGTTGTGCGTTCTCGCGCTTGAGTTTGATGACCTCTGACAGAGTCGGCTGACCTTCCACTTTTTTGCTAATCCAGCTGTATATGGAGACTTCTGATATACCGTGATCTTTTGCCGCTTGTGCAACAGTGACACCATCATTTTTGATACGGTTAATGATTTGCTCCTTGATTTCGGGAGCGATACGTTTTTTCATATGTTTGTATATTAGTACTGCTAATTATACAAGATTGGTGTACGAAATTTGGGGTACGGGCCATAATCCTTGCGTCAGATGTACGCAAGAGCATCCGTGTGCCACTTCCGGTCCAAACCGGCGGTGCGCATAAAATCCGGCGGAAAAAGTCCCGCCAAGAAGCCAAGATTTTGTTTAAAAAGCAAGGTCAAACCGGGGAATGAAAATTCCCCTTCCATCAGAGTAAATTTCAATAATTTATAATTTGAAGTTTCCTGTGATGGAAGTAATTCCAAATTTTGTTCTTTATGATATCCGGGTCAGCAAGCCGTAGCAGCGGCTCTAGCAAACCCATAATAACCGAGGCAAAATTGTCTCGGATGACAGGACACAGTATCCTCTGTTCGGGGAAACAACCCGCGCATTGTGCATTCATCATAGCCAACAAAACTATGTTGAATCGGATGGAGTTCTTACCCAGGTCCTGAAAGGAATCTGATAAACCGATAATCGAGCACACGCCTCGTACACCACGGCTCATTTTCCACTGCAACGTGGGAGAGTTTAACTCTCCCACT
This sequence comes from Parcubacteria group bacterium, assembly GCA_038327915.1. Taxonomy (GTDB): domain Bacteria; phylum Patescibacteriota; class Minisyncoccia; order Phycocordibacterales; family DATDWN01; genus CAIXDB01. The sequence goes on from JBBQLO010000039.1 coordinate 1,646, forward strand.
TCCATCAGAGTAAATTTCAATGGTTTACAATTTAAAGTTTTCTGTGATGGAAGTAATCTATAAAGTGAATCTCCCCGCGCTTACGCACGGGGCATCACTGATTCCGAGCTTTGCTCGCCAGACTTCGTCTGGTACCACTTCATCCCTCGGGCTAACGCCACGGGGAATTTTCGTGGATTAAAAAAATTCCCTCAAAATTTACTTCAACAAATCAGGATCTTCTGAACAAGATTTTTTCGCATCATTCTCACTAGGAAATTCTGTAAAATCTGATGTGAAATAACTATTGTATTTAGAATAAGCATCAATTCGTTCACGTGTATTAAGTATATTAGCCCTAAGAAGTTTAAGTGGTGAAGAGCCGAGTTCAGGACTTGAATATCCAAAACACACAATTGCATCTAGCAATTCTTGATTATGAATTTTGGATAATTGTAAACTTTGTGCATCAAAAACTGCTGCGGAGAATGCTTTTGCATACTGCAATAAAGCCTTTTGGGTTCGAATAGAATTTGGATATGTTGAAAGAATATATTGATGAACATCATCTCTTATTGCATAGTTATTTGTTTTAATTTCAAACGCAGAATGGTTTGGATTTGAAGGAAGAGTAGTTTTTGATCCAAGTGTTAAATAATTAAAAAACCACAAGCTTAAGATTATCAAAAATAAAATAACAAATCCCAACAACAAATATATTTTTTTCATATTATAGCTTATAACTTAAAAATAAGATTATGTTAATATGAGATATATGCGAATCATCTCATGGAATGTAAATGGCTTGCGAGCGGTACATAAAAAAGGCAATTGGGACTGGATTGTCAAAGAAAGTCCTGATATTTTCTGCTTACAAGAAATCAAAGCTGAAGCTGAGCAATTACCGGAAGAAGTTCTTTCCCTGCCTGGATATTTTTCATATTTCAATTCTTCGAAAGGCCGTAAGGGATATAGTGGTGTAGCCATATACAGCAAAATTGAACCACATAAAGTCCAGTATGACTTGGGTATTCCCGAAATGGATCAGGAAGGTCGGCTCATAGTTGCCTATTTTGATGACTTTGTTCTCCTTAACTGCTATTTTCCAAACGGTGGAGGTGGACCCGCGAGGCTCGAATACAAACTGACCTACTATAACCATTTTTTAGCTTTAATTAAAAAATTAACTAAAGAAGGACGGAGTGTTATTTTTTGCGGAGACGTTAACACCGCACACACTGAAATAGACTTAGCTCGGCCAAAAGAAAATAAAGAAAATACAGGTTTTCTACCGATCGAACGAGCGTGGATGGACAAACTAGTGAAAGCGGGATACGTAGACATCTGGCGACACATGCACCCACACGATCTCAATGCATATACGTATTGGGATATGAAATCTTATTCTCGTGATAGAAATGTGGGGTGGCGTATTGATTATTTTTTTATTGATTCAAAACTCATTTCTTCTGTAAAAAAGACCACTATCCATAAAGAAATTATTGGTTCAGACCACTGCCCCCTCGAGCTAAATTTAGAACTTTGACCCTTACGTACATTAAAGACAGAAGTTATCCACAGAAATTATTTTTATTGTCCTTGACCTGTCTTTTATGTGATATACTTTTTTCAGAACGCGAGATATGTGTCCGATAAACCCCGGAGACATTCCCAGCATTTGTTCTTTACATAAGTAGTTCATTAGAATAAGTATAAGAGTATTATAAGGCGCAGCGTTCCAGTGCACTCATTTTTTAGGGCCGGCCAGCCCCCTCTTAAAGACTTCTTGGTTGTTTTCAGGAAAGAGAATTAAACAAATCTTCACTATTTTTATATTATTGAGATTTTGTTAATCAATCTCATATCCTCTTAAGACAACTGGGCAGCACTTTCCTTCAACCGTCCAAACAGTTGCAACACTCTCTGAATGGGCGGTTTTTTTATGATCTAAAAACCATAAATGAGACCAAGGCTAGATGCGAACGAGGAATATATTTCGAGCTTGCCTGAGTGTGTAAGTAAGAATCATTTTTAAAGTCCAACAACGAAATTGGTTAAATTTAAGGTTTTTACTTAACCCAATGTTTCGAACGAATCTTTTGTATTTCTTCCTCGTCAGCTTCTTCACTGGTCTGTTTTCCTTTCTCTCCAAGCAATCTCAAGTCACTTTCTGGTAATAATATTAGCTCATTTGCCCTTTTTTCTAAATATTCCTCTGTATTTTTTAATGGATCATCTAGTACTTCCTCCAAAAGAGCGTGTAAAGTAAAACCAATCTTTGGTCCTGGAGTTATGTGTAAAACATCCATTATTTTCTTTCCATCAATTTTAAGCATCCCTACTGATACGGGGTCACGCATTGCTTCTTCAATCATGGCATGGTACTTGCGTAGACGATATGGATCTTCCTTGGGTCTACCGGTCCCTATACGGTCACAAATGCGCACATTCATAAGGTCCCAGATGTTATTCCTGCCTACGTTAGCAACCATGCGCCTGACGGCAGATAGAGTGATTTGCTCGGTATCAGAAAAAAACATGTGCCAACGAATGAGCATAACCACTTTTTCAATTATAACATTTGGATATTTAAGGTTGATGAGTATTTTGCGCGCAACACGGGAACCAACCACTTCATGTCCGTAAAAAGTCCACTGACCGTGTCCCCCTCCCCCATGAGCATCCCACCGACGAGTTTCTGGTTTTGAAATATCATGAAACAGAGCTGACAAACGAATTTCAAGCGAATACCCTTTGTCTGCCCCATGTTGCACACTTCGTATTAAATGCTCCCAAACATCATACGCGTGAGCCTGATTTTGTTCCACTCCATATGTTTTTTCTAATTCAGGAACAATATAGTGCATTAAGTTAAACTTTCTTAATAACAAAAGTCCATCCATTGGTCGCTGGGAAAGAATTATTTTTGTAAATTCATCTCGAATACGTTCTCGAGAAATGTTTTTTAGCAAATGACCACTCTGGCTAAGAGCTTTTTCTGTACCAGTTTCAATGGTAAAGCCAAGTTCGGCATAAAACCTAACTGCCCGTAATATACGCAAACCATCTTCTTGAAAGCGTTCTTCTGAATTTCCCACTGTTCGCAGTATTTTGTCCTTTACATCTTGTTGTCCGTTATAAAGGTCAACTACATTATTCCCTGAGACAGAATACGCCAAGGCATTTATAGTAAAGTCACGTCTTTTAAGATCATCCTGTATGTTTTTACTAAACGTAACTTGGTCTGGATGACGATTATCAGAATACGTTGATTCTAAGCGATATGGAGTGACTTCTACACTTCTCAAACTCTCTTCCGCTGTTTCTCGTTGTACAACCCCCACAGTTCCAAATTGATTTTCATAAAATGTATCTGGAAAGATCGCAATAATTTCTTCAGGTCGAGCGTTTGTCGTTACATCCCAATCTTTTGGTTTTCTACCTAATATTAAGTCCCGCACACACCCACCCACCAAAAAAGCCTCAAAACCAGCTTTCTCAAGTATTTGCGTTACATGTGTAACTTCTTTTGGTATAGAAAAAAGTTTTTCCATATGATTTTTTGATTTTTATTTGTTTTCAGTATACTATTAAAACGCAAGCGGGTATGGTTCAGTGGTAGAACATCTGGTTGCCAATCAGATGACGCGAGTTCGATTCTCGCTACCCGCACAATTTCAAATTCCACGCCTTACCTTTGTTGAGATAAGAAGGCTTGGCTTTATAGTATACATATCAGTGTGCACCCGGCAGGAATCGAACCCACATCCACGGTTCCGAAGACCGATACTCTATCCATTGAGCTACGGGTGCGATAATTAAGCACAGTTGTATAATACCTTTTTTTCAGTTTTTGCCAAGTTTTGTCTTTATGTTAGAGACATTTTCATAGAAAGACTTTTATTTCAGACAAATCAACCTCATTAAGGCCAGTTTTTAACAATATATGTTTAAAACTGTGGATAACTATGGGGACATGTGTATTAGAGACAGTCTTTGACGCCTGTCAAAGTATAGGACTTTGTGGTCAAAAAGACTAAAAAATGGCTTTGAATAAAGGAAAGGTGTCTCTATGATACAAAATACGCCATATTTTAATATGTTTCATAAGTAACATATATATTTGTTACACGTGGCACCTTTAAGCAACCGTAGTGGGGGTGTTATAGTGTACCTATGGCAAAGCTGCCCAAAGAAAAAACTCAAAAACAGGTTGTTGGGCAGATTGGGGAAAATGCTGTCTGCACGTATCTGGAACGGAAAGGATATTCAATTGTGGATCGCAATTACCTTAAGAAGTGGGGAGAGCTCGATGTTGTTGCAAAAAAAAACAAGAGACTCTACTTTATTGAGGTAAAAAGCATTTCACGTGGAAGCTCTCTCTGGGATGTGCCACGTGAAACAGGGTATAGGGCGGAAGATAATCTTCATCGATGGAAGCTAGAACGATTGAAGAGAGTACTACAAACCTACCTCGCAGACAAAAATGTCCTTGAGGATACTGAATGGCAGTTTGATGTTGCGACTGTGTATGTTGATCAATCTAAAAGACTTAGTAAGGTACACATGCTCGAGGATGTGATTTTGTAAATTGTAATTTAACTGTGTTATGTTAGACTGACTGTGTAATTGTTTATCCACGGGGTGTGGTGTAACGGCTAACATGCCTGTTTTGGGAACAGGTGACTCCGGGTT
>JBBQLO010000040.1:0-5963 GCA_038327915.1 Parcubacteria group bacterium
GATATTAGTACCGTCAGTGAGGAAGAGATGGATGAGATCCATTCCTTTCTCAATGACCGACCGAGAGAGTGTATTGCGTGGAGGACTGCGAACCAGTATTATGTAGAATCAACTGTCCTACTTGAGGGGTAGCGGGAGGAACAAACAACTGAGATATATCATACATAAATTAAAATATTTGTCAAATTTTCCCCAATACCCTAACAGCTCAAGTATATATCTACGCACTCTGAAAATAAGCACTGCACCAATTCCAATATAGGAGTTAACCAACGGAAATTTCCCCGAAAGTTGTTACCTTCTTTGAATACCCCTCACCTTCTTCTTGCACAAGTACAACCACATCCCCACTCTCAAACGGCACAGTGTCACGCACAACTGCAGTAAGTGCCTCTAAGCTTATTTCCCCCACCACCACGGGCCGCACAGCGTACGCAAGCATCAATTCCCGTGCGTCTTCTTCTCGTAGACATGTAGCTATAACCAAAGCTGAAGGTCGGTACGCGGAGATAGCTCGAACAATTTCAATGTCTTTAGTACAGACAAAAATACATCGCGCCGCATGTTCCTCTGCGAGTGTGCAGATTTCTTTCGCCGCTTTCATTTCTATTTTTTGAGTAACCGTACCTTCTGGAGCTACCTCAAAATGCACGAGCTCTGCCCGCTTGTCTTCAGTGTATTTCATGATCCGGCCCATGACTTCAATTGCTTCCAAAGGATATTCTCCGTACGCAGTCTCTCCACTCATCGACACTGCTCCACTTCCATCAAGTACAGCATTAGCAACATCTGTCACTTCAGCACGAGTCGGTCGAGGGTTGTGTATCATACTGTCGAGTACTTGAGTTGCCACAATACAATATTTACCCATCCGTACACATGCCTCAAGCATTTTCTTTTGCATGTATGGTAGTTCTTCAAAAGGCACTTCTGCCCCCAAATCCCCTCGTGCCACCATGAGCCCCTCACAGTGTTCAAGGATTTCTTCGACATGATTAAAGCCTTCCCTGTTTTCAATCTTGGCAAGTATTTTTCCGGCGTAGTCTGGATAATCCTTCAAAATATCTTTAATTTCAAAAATATCTTCTTTGTTTCTGACAAATGAATGAATGATAAAATCTATATTGTGCCGTGCAGAAAAATGTATAAACCCACGGTCTTTGTCTGACAATGCTGGCAACTGTATGTGAACGTCTGGAATATTGAGACTTTTTTTGTTTTTAATAATGCCTCCGTTTTTAACACGGCACACAAGACCTTCCGCGGTTTTTTCTTCGACTACCGTGCCAATAGATGCATCATCGTAAAGTATCCACACACCGATAGGAACTTCGTTATGAAAATTTGGATACGTCACATGTACAACATTTTCCCCCACGACGGTTATGTCTCCAGTAAATGTAATCTTGTCACCGGCGCGCACCTCAAAAGGCTGTTCAATATTTTTTGTGCGAATCTCCGGACCTTTTGTGTCGAGGAGAATAGGGATAGATAAAGAATAACGATAAGGATGAAATAAATCTCCTGAAACACTGCGGATTTTTTCTATCACTTCCAAAGTTTGGGCTTCATCTTGGTGGGCCGTATTAAGCCACGCGACATCGGCACCATGTTCACTACTAAAAACCTTTCTAAGAAAGTCTGAATCTGAATTATTATCAGCAATTTTTGCGACAATTTTTGTTTTTCTGGTATTAATCACCTAAGTGGAGAAGTAGAGATTATTCTAGCTAAGATACTTGTTCAGAGACGTGTTCTAAAACTTGAGGTTCCTCCTCAGAGACTTGAGTTATTATAGGAATCTGTGCTTCTAAAATTTTCTTGTACATTCTGGCGTACATCAAAGAAACAAACGGAATAGCAACAACAAGACCGAGGCCAACTGGAATAATAGAGACAAGCATGACTAAAATTGAAAGCATTAAAACACCGGAGATTTTCCAAATATTCCCTTTCGTCATTTTCCAACTTTCTTTAGTTGCATCCCACGCAGATAATTGTTTGTGTACAATTCCATATTTAACAAAAGAAAGACGAATGACTGCAATGAGACCAGGAATGACAAAGAGCACGAAACCAAGGAAGGTAAAAAAACCAGTGATAATGCTTGCCCATATAATAACCAGACTGAGAGTGACACTTGATCCAAAGTCGCTTATGTGTGGTGTTCCGCCGGATTCAATGAGAAGACCAATGCGAACCATTCCAATACCAAAAAGGAGAGCAACAACCCATGCTGCAACATGAAGAATACTTGCCGCGATACCTCCTCGTTCATATGAGAGAAGCGAGTAAATCACAAGAAAAGCAAAAGTGGAACCAGCTAAAAACTTTATATGCAGTTTTGTATGAGTCCAAGCGGTTTTAAAAATTTCTTTAATTGAAAATGTGTTCATGTATAATTGATTAAATTTATTACAAATAAATCTTTGACCTTCATAATTTTTTTCACAGTGCGCGTGCCAAGAATCGAACTTGGGACAACACGAGTATCAGTCGAGTGCTCTACCAACTGAGCTACACGCGCATGTTATTACTTATTTCTACAATATTACTCGTTTAACTACCAAAATAGCTACACGCGCATTTTAGTAAAATCAACAGCTTAAAACATACCAAAAAAAACTCTTTTTAACAAGGGAAAGGGCAAGCCGAAGCTTGCCCTTTTGTGGATCAACGTACTCCCGAGTGACGGCCACTTCCATTGTCAATTACATTGATTGCATCAACTCGGAGAATTTTTTCTTTTACTTTTCTCGTAATCGAATTGACCCACAGTATGCATTGGAGACATAGTCCCAGAATACCCGAAATTTTCATGGATCCGTAGAAAATGATGATCCACGCAACCGACAATGTAATTAAATTTTTGAGATCCATTAGTAGAATCCCGAAGGATACAAAAGTGATTATAACGCACAAGTTGCGGTAAAACCTCAGTCCCATTAAAACACCTCTGTTTTTAGAATACCACATATTTATAATAAAAACAAACAACAAAAAAACAGCTTCGTTAAGCTGTTTTTTTTGCTCTCAATAATTTATTAAAAAATTGAGAAAATATCGTTCTTTATTTTGTTCCGTTCACAGAGTCTTTCCTCCGAGTCACATTGTTTCAAGACCATACAATGATAGGTCTATTCCGTGCTCAATTACCTCACTTTATTTACATAAAGAGAAATAACAGAGCCCGCAATATCGACACACGATCTCTCTGTATCCGAAGATACAAAGGATTTTTATTTCGCGCAATAATATAATTACTGGGAAATAGTTTTCAAATTGAATTATTCCACGACCAGCTTCCGCTAGCCGTGCCTTGTTACGACTTACTCTTTGTCATTGAGCTTACCTTGATGCCACATACGTGACGCTTCGGGTATTCCCAACTCCCCTGAGTTGACGGGCGGTGAGTACAAGACTTGAGAACGTATTCACCGCGGTATGTCTGACCCGCGATTACTAGCAAATCCAACTTCATGGGGTCGAGTTTCAGCCCCCAATCTGAACTGGGGCGGCTTTTATTAGGATTGGCTCAGGGTTTCCCCGTCGCGACCCGTTGTAGCCGCCATTGTATTATGTGTGTAGCCCAAGATATCAAAGGGACATGCTGACCTGGCGTCATCCTCGCCTTCCTCCCAGCTTTTTATTGAGAAATAATAAATCATTGCACACTAAATAATGGTGACGAGTAGAAACTCTAGAATTTCTACTCGTCCTGGGAATTCTCTTGAAGCTGTTGTCCACATTTTACTAGCAAATGTGCAGCTCTCCCACCTGCTGGGACGCGGTGTACTTCTCCCCATTATTTAATGCACAATGCTTAATTTTCCAAACAAAAAGCTGGGCAGTCTCGCCTGATACGTGTAACAGACAACGAGGGTTGCGTTCGTTACCCCACTTAAGGGAACGGTTCAAACTACGAACTGACGACGGCCATGCATCACCTGCCTAACTGTCCTTGTGAGACTGCACACGTTTCTGCGTGCATTCAGTTAGGTTTCAAATCTTGGTAAGGTTCTTCGTTTATCATCGAATTAAACCACATAATCCTCTGCTTGTGCAAGTCCCCGTCTATTCCTTTGAGTTTTAGCCTTGCGGCCGTAGTACCCAGGCGGACAACTTAACGCGTTAGCTTCGCCTCTCAGAGGGTCGATACTCCGAAAAGCTAGTTGTCATCGTTTAGGGCGTGGACTACTGGGGTTGATTGTTGTTACATTTTATTGTATAATATAATTACACAATAACTGACAAGTTCATTTCTGACTTGTTCTCATGGTCACCCATGAGTCCGGACTATATCTTTATCTGTATGTATTCCACTTAGCTTTTTTCTTTTCATATTCTGCCATGACGACAGCTTCTGAAAATTTACTGAGCGAAACCACTTCAGATATCCAGCGTTGTTGAAATTGAGAGTCTTTGTAAAGGAGAAGTGTTTTAGATAACATGCTTGACACTGGTATATATGGAAGAATAATTCGAAGAAATTTTTTCAATTCCTCCTGAGATCTAATCCATAACCGCCAGTACTGTTCTTGTTTCCCGTCTTGCTTACGCCCGACAGGAGCAACAATCGCACGAACATTCCACACAACTCCAAGATAGCGAGCAAGTATTTCGACTGATGCCTTATCAAAACCGTCAGTACAAAACACTCCTTTTCTGGCACCGTAACCAATAAGCGAACCGTCATCACACCACCATATGGCGAGCGACAACGCTGTCATTTGATTAAGCCACTTACGCTTAATGTGTAATGTATTGTGGTCATAGGTAAAGTTATGTAATTCAGTCAGAGCTGGCGTTCTCAGACTTTGAAATCGCCATTTTTTGTTCTTACTGTACCCATCAGCTTCTTGCACGCCCACACTCCTATCTCCTGCTATCTCTTGGAGAGCTTCTGCTTTCCACATGAGATAGTCTTTTTGTATTTCCGAATGACGAATTTGTATATTCGCATTGGCATACTTATTTTGGATTTTAAGCGAGCCATCTCCGAGGAGTGAACCAAGGATAACCGCTCGCGCCGAATCCGACAAAGGCACATATTTTGAATCGTTTTGCATAATTTTTTTAATTATATTATACGACGACAGAATAGCACCAACTATCTAACTCAATTTCATAGTCTCTACGGGGTTTCTAGCACTAATTTTTGGAGTCAAGATTTGACTTGACATTAATTTTAATATAATTTAAATCAGGAGACATATAGTTAATGTTCTTGATCAAAAAGTTTGTCAAAATTCTTTTTCTGATGATACTTGTTGATGTGGTTTTTCCAGGACACCACATCAACTGGACAGTCGATATTGGTATCGCACTGTTCAGTACCATTTTCACCCAACCCACTCCGCGGCGACCTTGCCCAGCGGAGTTTTACTTTTTCCAAAAATTAGTGCTAGAAACTTCCCTCGGGGTTATCTCAAACGTCACAGTAGATATGACATATTGTCTGAGAACTTCACCGATATAGCTAGATTACAATTCTATGTCACCATAGAAAAGAGACACCTTCGTCACAATTTATGATCTGACCTAAGTCAGAACGCGGTGACAGGATTTATCTAATCCCATTCGCTACCCACGCTTTCGTGTTTCAGTGTCAGGAATGCAACAATGTGCTGCCTTCGCTTTCGGTGTTCACCATGATATCAACGTAGTTCACCCCTACTCCATGAGTTCCACACATCCCTCGCATCCTCTAGTCGTGCCGTTTCGCCCGCATGTCCAGGGTTAAGCCCTGGGTTTTAACAGGCGACTAACACAACCACCTACACACCCTTTACGCCCAATAATTCCGGATAACGCTCGGGGCACTCGTATTACCGCTGCTGCTGGCACGAGTTTAGCAACCCCTTATTCATGAAGTACTATCAATAACTTTCTCCTTCATAAAAGACCTTTACATCCCGAAAGACTTCATCAATCACGCGACGTCGCTCCATCAGACTTTCGTC
>JBBQLO010000041.1:0-5290 GCA_038327915.1 Parcubacteria group bacterium
TTAGTACCGTCAGTGAGGAAGAGATGGATGAGATCCATTCCTTTCTCAATGACCGACCGAGAGAGTGTATTGCGTGGAGGACTGCGAACCAGTATTATGTAGAATCAACTGTCCTACTTGAGGGGTAGCGGGAGGTTCTTGTTCTGTGTCAGATGAAATCACAAAAGAGTATAAAAGTCAAATTTAAAAAAACAAAAAAAGACCTAATATTAGGCTTTGTTTGAGAATAGAAAAAGATATAGTTAATCAACAAACTCTGTCACTTTTCTAGATAATCTTTCTTTCTCTTCAGTTTCACTACTGGGAGTACTTTTTATTTCTTTAAAGAGTGAAATAATATCTAGGGCTTTTGATATTGCAAGGTCAGACCACAAGGAGTTAATATTGTATCCACCATTATCCAAACCTTTGTCTACCCATTTTTAATCAAGAGGAGACAGTAAAAGAAAAGCCTCCGCTACTGTAGGATTAAGTTTAGTTATATTTTCAAGATTGTGCGTTGTTTCAACTTTGCCAGCCTCAACTTTCCGGTTTGGAACTGGAACTTTTATTGGGTTTATTCCTTCTAATGACATACATACAATATATCATGCTAAAGATAATATATGCAAGCTTGTCACATTTCATTTTCGTAGTTTGCTTCGTCTGTGGGCGAGGGGAGACTTGAACTCCCACGGCTTGCGCCACCAGTTCCTAAGACTGGCGTGTTTACCAATTACACCACTCGCCCAATATAAATGCGTTCTTGTGGTCACGGATATTTTTGACTCCGTCGATTCAAAAATATCCCCTCCGTACTCGAGCGGTACACCTTTCTCATCTGAGTACAGATGCTCAAGGTCTTGCGAAGTGAGGTCACTCACTTCGCATCCCATCTCGGCTGTTTTGCCTGCTGACAAAATATGTCTCTGGCGCGCACCAATTCTAAAAAATCTAAAGAAGTTTAGATTTTTTAGAATTGGTGCGCCCATCAGGGATCGAACCTGAGACATTCTCCTTAAGAGGGAGCTACTCTACCAGCTGAGTTATGGGCGCAAATAACTCTATATTTATAGCATATTGTACACATATTTTCTATTCCTTGCAAAAGAGGTCTTCTAATAGACACTTTTTAAGTGTAACATTTTACTTCGTTAAATTGGTGTATTTATTGTACCAAGCTCGAACCTATTTTTAAAATAAATAATTAGGAACATTCCGCTGGGGAAATGCCCTACGCGCGAGTACGCGTGTCCTCTTGCGAAGCAAGAGAGCGGAAAATGTGGCAATGTATCCCGCACACCACCGCAAATGTTCTGGGGGCTAGTGTGGTGGTGTGCGGGGAATGCAAATGCGGGACGCGAGCGAAGAATTTTGCGGATGAGGGGTCTGGGGGGGGATCAGCAAAATTCTCGCTTCGCGCACTTTCCTGATTTTTTTGGCGGGGCGGGCATTAAGAAAAGAAACTACAAATATTGAAATCTCGGCGAAGCCGAGATACAAAACTTTATTATTTCAAATTTTCTTCTACAAGATTTAAAAAACTTTCAATTTCGTTAATCGTATTTTTTTGTTTATCGTTTACAATTTCGTAAATATTGCTGAGTATTTTTTTAAGATTATCAAAACCATGATCTTTTGTTTCAATGTCTTTTAATTTAAATCCATATTTATTTACCAAATTATCATACTCTCGAAATACAGCATTTAATGGTTCAATTTCACCTCGTACAATTTTTTTGATTGTTCCAAAAATAAAACTAATAAAAAAATCAACTCTGTAATTTCTATCTACAATTATTTTTTGTGAATTTAAGCCAAGTTCACCATTTGGTAAATCTATATCACCAAAAAGTTTTTTACTATCTTGTGTTACAAAAGAAGTAGACTCTGGGCATAGACTATAATCCACTACAAAAAGTCCAACTTTAGTTTTATAAAGTACATTGGACTGAATACCACCTATCGGTGCATTTTGTGGAGGTTCAACAATGTGTACGACTTCTCCAATCTGATTATAAAATTCAAATCTATTTTTCAATACAGATTCAAAATCCTCGTCTTTAAAAGTAAACCATAAATCTATACCACTAAATTCGTCTGCGTCTTCTCGCGCAAGTGATCCATGAATATGCCCTTCAATTGCAACGCTTTCAAAAACCTGTTTTATTTTTTCCAATCTTTTTCCTCTGACTTTTGAAATAAAATAATAAAATGGAAAATTTGGATATTTGCCTTTTAACTCATCCATATTTTTACCGTAGCAACCATGAAAGCCAAACGGTTTTTCGTAATGACCGTAATCTTCTTGCACACTGAATTTAATTGCAAGATCAACTGGTGCAAAAGTCATTCCTTGTTGTTCAAGCAAATCTCTATACCAAACACATAAAGATACATCCTCAGGATGAAATTTAGTTATTTGATTTTTATTAACCATTCTCGTAGATAATTCTAAAAACTTTTTACTTCTTAGAGAAAAACCGCCATTGCCAACAACTAAAAACTGATCTGAATATTTAAAATCTGTTTTTGCCCAACTATCTTTTTTTGATATCGGGGCACCGATATAATCGTATTTGAGAAATTCAGGATTCCAGCTATCTGAATTTAAGATAAAGCCATCATATTGTACTAATAAGACGTAATCTGTCTCTACATATTTATTTAATTCTGCTATACAAAATCTAGATAGGTTTTCAATCGATCCAATATGGGGAATTTTAACAAGTCGAGTATCCTCAGTGGGTAAAGATGTCAGTAATTTTACCGCACCAAATTCGATATCTTCTTGTGATATATTCATTGCTTTAATAAGCCGATTGACATCTACACAATCAATACCTAAAAGTGTTACATTGGGGAGTTTAAGTTTAGGCATAAAATTAAATTTTTTCAAGTATTTTTATAAAAATATCCTTTCCTTCTGTTTTCAAAATCTACTTCAGTTATTTCTTTTTTATCTGAATCTAGATTTTTGAGTGAGCAACCGAAAGCTACAGCTATTATTTCACAACCCAAACAAATACCAATAATTTTTTTACTAGTATTTTTTATAAAATCAATTTCTGTTTTATAATCCTCACTATGATTTTTAACATAACTAACATTTGAGCCACTGGAAAAAATTATTGTGTCGAATTTGTTTGCGAAATCAGACGAAAATTCTTCTTTTGTGGAAACAGAAAAATTATAACTCTTTAGTAGAGTTTTTAATTCAACCCAATCTTTTGTGTGATTCTTAACAAGAATAATTTTTTCAACCGTAAAATTATTTTATCATTTTATGAGGTATTTTTCCAGTTGCCCGCCCCGCCAAAAAAATCAGGAAAGTGCGCGAAGCGAGAATTTTGCTGATTCCTCCCCAGACCCCTCATCCGCAAAATTCTTCACTCGCGTCCCGCATTTCAGCTTATTCAAAACCGAGTCCACCGAATTGGCACTAGAATTCCGTTAAGTAAAATACTGGTGTGTTTATTGTACCAAACTCGCACCTATTTCCAAAACAAATGATGTCGCACGCTCCGCGTGCGTGGTGACTTAAAACTGTCCTGTACGCTCGGAGAAAGCCCCACGCACTGGCGAGTACGCCAGCAACCCCGAAAGAAAAAACACTCCTTGCATTTCTGATTTGGCGGGGGTGAAGTTTCTTTTGAAAAAGGAAAGGGTGTTTTTCTTTCGGGGTTCTGCCCAAGAAGTTTCTGGGCAGTGCGTGGGGCTTCAATACGGACTCGGCAAAACGAAAAATCCTTTGTTTTGGAAATAGGTGCGAGTTTGGTACAATAAACACACCAAAATGGAACTTAGCGGTTGAGAACCAACCAAGGAGTGGGCGTGCCCTAGGCACGCCCACACTGTTTCGCCTGATTTTACAAACGAATTCGGATTCCCGCCTTCGGCGGGACGGATTGTTTTTTTGCCAAGAAACAGGTGCGAAATCAGAAGCAATTTTGAATCATAGTATTTGCTTTGATACAAAAAGAATTTTTGTATATTTTTTCTCGTACTATTTTCGCACACATTATCAGTTAATTAACAAAAATATATGAATCAAAAATTCTTTTTGCATGCTCGCAAGAGTACAGATGTCGAGGATAAACAAGTTTTAAGTATTGAGGCACAGCTCCACGAGTTGCGAGACTATGCCAAGCGCGAGAATATCGAAATTTCCGCCGAATTGATAGAGAAATAATCTGCCAAGATTCCGGGCAGACCGATTTTTAACAAGATGTTAAATGACATCGAAAAATTTGGCGGAAATATTCTCGCTTGGCATCCGGATCGTCTCGCAAGAAATAGTGTTGATGGTGGACGAGTTATCTACCTCCTCGACACAGGCAAACTTGCGAGCCTCAAGTTCCCAACTTTTTGGTGTGATTCCACATCACAAGGAAAATTTATGCTCAACATGGCTTTCGGACAAAGTAAATACTATATAGATTCTCTTTCCGAGAACACGAAACGCGGACTTCTCCAAAAAGTTCGCATGGGAATATTCCCGAGCCAAGCGCCAGTGGGATATTTGAATGATAGTAGAACAAAAACAATCGTGGTGGACAAGAAAAAATCTCGTGTCATCCGCTTGGCTTTTGAACGATATGTCAAAGGTGGTCAAAGGTTAGAAGATATTGCTAACTTTTTGGTGAAGAACGGAATATCCACGCGTTCCGGAAAGAGAATGTCCAAATCCCGTGCGACTTTCATTTTGTCCAATCCTTTTTACATCGGTTTATTCAAATATGGCGGTGAACGTCACGAAGGAAAGCACGAGCCAATCATTTCAAAGAAACTTTTTGATGAAGCACAGGAAATGTTGAAACTTCGCGGACAACCTGAACGAAAACCACAAAACGAGCCTCAACCTTTTTGCGGACTCATTTCCTGTGCTTCTTGCGGAATGATGATAACTGGCGAACACAAATTCAAACGGCAGAAAAATGGAAATGTTCACGAGTATACGCATTACCGATGTACGAAAAAATCAAAAATTATCAAATGTCCAGAATCTGCCGTTAGAGAAAAAGAATTGGATCGCCAGTTATCATCTCTCATTCAAAAAATTTCTTTGCCCAAAGACTGGGCGGAGGAATTAAACCTCATGGTGTTAGATGAACACAAAAACTCCGCCCAGTCTTTGACTGCTAGTGTGAAAGAGAAAGAAACGAAACTCAATGTCATTTCACAGAAGTTAGAGCGACTTCTCAATGGATATTTAGAACAGGATATTGAACGAGAAATATATCGTGAACATAAATCAAAACTATTGCTTTCCAAGAAGTCGCTCGAAGAAGAAATGACATCTCTTTCACAC
>JBBQLO010000042.1:0-4622 GCA_038327915.1 Parcubacteria group bacterium
AATCTTTGCAATCTCTTGTTGTTCCACTCCTTTATCTAAAAGTGATTCGATTCGATCGCGCAGATACAGATTCAAATGCGTGTATGTTCTCATATATATCAATTATACGAGTTGCACTTCAAATGAGAATTTTCAACATTACACACATGTCAAAACATTCGCGGTCGGGTGGAAAATTCAATGGCAACCACACTACCTTAATTCCCGTCGCAACGATCGTCTGTGATATTGCTAAAGCTTTGCCTGAAGTGACAAAGATTTCACCTGGTTTTATCAAGGCAGGTCTCAAGTCAGTAAACGGGCAACGCCGAGTCAAAATCACTGACGAAAATGACAAATGCCTTCTTCTCTCTGTACGAGACAATGCATCACATCAAGAAGTGGTGGTCTATGTGACAGACATACAAGTTGCACGGACTGCTCTCGCCAAAGGTATTCGCAATGCGGGTATCGCAATCAGTTTTAGAAAGGAGTAATTGATGGGAAAAGCTGGAGTTGAGCCAGTAACAAAAGACTGCTTCTGTTATCACCACCTGCAAAACGCAGCTCACGGGAAAGTACAGATCATAAGGGTGAATAGCATACCTTGTGAGGTTGACGTATCGTTGCCTCTCGACGAGGTCAAATCCTACACCCTCTACATCGACATTCGGGATCCACGCGTTCTCGTCTGTTTCGATGGGGATATTCCATCGGGCGGCTTGCCAAAAGGTTCCAGTGTTTTGATGACCCTTCCCGTGGTGAGTGGTATGGCAACGTCACCTCTCACGTGTCACATAGCTAAAGCCTACAAGCGGAGGGGTGAGAACGAAGACCCATTGCGATATATCGTGACGGGTGACACAGCCAGGCAGTTAATCAAGCGACATTTCATCCTTCTCAAATCTGGTCGGGCAGTCTTTCGTAAGTACAGGGAGACACTCCAGCCAGTGTACCTTATCGTTGATGTACACAATGGTGTTGCAGAGTTCAGCACATCATCGTATTAGTCCCGCCCCAATGGAAACCCAAATCCGTTTGGAGGCGGGTCTTCTTTTATACAAAAAGTAAACTCTTTATCTGTTCAAATACCACATTCGGAAAAGGGTATTCCTTTAACTAGTCTATCGTTCGAAAGTCGTCCACCAGATCGAGCAAGAAAACCCCAAAAGGGGTTTTTGCGATGTGGAGAAAACTGAAAATTTTCGTATAGGGATCAAAAAGCCGTGATAATTTTTTTAGTTAATATTAAACAAGAACAAAACAGGCTAAATAATCTGGGAGATTATTTTAGAGGTTGTCGTTATTTTTAAAACAAAAAAATATCATACAACCTGAGCTGAACTTGTAGAGTTTACAAAAACTATAGGTTTGAATATCCTAACATGCGGAAAAGTTACCTGCCTTAATTACCAATTTCTACCCAATTATTACTAATATCCTACTAGAATCATAACTTATAGTTTATACAGTTTACTTATGTTAGCATGTATATATGAAAAAAACATACATTCTATTGAGTATTATATGTATTATTTTAATTGGTTTAGGTTTGTACTTTTTGTCGATGAAAAATAAACCTGTTACTACACTTACAGCAACTAACAATACCATCGCAACAAGTAGCGGTAATTCAGTTACAGTTAATAAAACTAAAACGGTCATAGGATCTTCTGTGGAGAAACGCGATATTGTGGCATATCAGTATGGTACCGGGAATAAAGAAATATTATTTGTTGGTGGTATTCACGGAGGCTATGAATGGAACACCACTCTCCTTGCGTATGAACTCATGGACTACCTCGCAGCAAACCCTACTTTTATTCCTCAAAATATAAAAGTGACAGTCATTCCAGTTTTAAATCCGGATGGTCTTAATAAAGTTATTGGAAAAGACGGACGATTTACCCAAGCGGATGTAACAACTTCAGACGCTGTCATCATAGCTGGTCGCTATAATGCTAACGGAGTGGATATAGGGCGTAACTTTGATTGTGATTGGCAAACAAAAGGTACGTGGCAAAAAAAAACAGTGAGTGGCGGAAGTGCAGTATTTTCTGAACCAGAAAGCTTGGCATTCAAAAATTATATAGAGAGTCATGGTATCGGAGCTGCTGTGGTCTGGTATAGTGCTGCTCCCGGTGTATTTTCTTCAAGTTGTCAAAATGGTATTTCGACAGAAACAACTGCTATTACCAATAAGTATGCTGATGCTTCAGGATATAAAGCTTACGACAATTTTAATTTCTATAAAACAACTGGAGATACCGTCAACTGGCTCGCAAAGAAAAATATTCCTGCGATTAGTGTACTACTTACCACGCACGAGGATACCGACTGGACTAAAAACTTAGCGGGTGTTAAAGCATTGCTAACATACTATACTAGATAGATGAACTCACGCTCGAAATATATACTTGGTTTTGTTACAGTTATTTTTGTGGTAGCTGTAAGTATGTTTATTTTAATCAATCAATTAAAAAAAACACCTGTTGTGAAAGTAAAAAAAGAATTAATTACAGAAAAAACTATCTATGTAGAGCATAAAATCATTGGAAAATCAGTAGAAGGACGTGCTATAGAGGCATACATATACGGTAAAGGATCGACCCACTTGATGTTTGTTGGTGGTATTCACGGAGGCTATGAATGGAATAGTGTTCTCTTGGCATACCAAATAATGGACTACTTGAAAGAGAACCCTGATATAATTTCAAAAAACTTAACTATCGCTATCATTCCATCTGCCAACCCTGACGGAGTATATAAAGTGATTAAAAAAGAAGGTCGTTTCAATATAAATGATATACCGAGTGACAAACTACCGCTCGGAACAGGAAGATTTAACGCCCGCGATGTTGACCTTAATCGTAATTTTGATTGCAAATGGCAACCAAAAAGTATGTGGCAGGGTAAAGTTGTAGACGCGGGAACAAAAGTTTTCTCTGAACCTGAGGCAGTAGCAATTCGTGATTTTGTTTCACAATACGTGCCAAAAAGTGTCATTTTTTGGCACAGTAAGTCAAATAGCGTATACGCATCTCAATGTCAAAAAGGTATCCTTCCTGAAACGATTAATATTATGAATGTGTATGCCAAAGCTTCGGGATATTCAGCAGTGAAAACATTTGACGCATACCAAACCACAGGCGACTCCGAAGGATGGCTTGCTTCAATCAACATTCCCGCCATTACTGTAGAACTGAAAACTCACGAAACTGTTGAGTGGACACAAAACATGGCAGGTGTTAAAGCACTTTTTAAGTATTACGAAGATGCGAGTGTGTTATAATTAAAGTATGATCTTTTTATCCCAAGACATTACTTTTAAAAAAATCTTGGCAAGCATTCCTATAATAATTGTGATTGGGGGTGGCTGCTATTTATATTACCGGTTATACTCTAAGTTTATAGAATCAGCTTCAAGCTATAAAAATATTATTTTGCAATTAAAACAACAAGTTAGTATTTTAGAAAACTCTTTGGCTAGTTCAACACAAAACAACATTAATTTAACAAGCATACTCACAGAGGAACAAAAGAAAAGTATTGCCTTTTCAAATAATATTCAACAAATTCAAGGAACAGTGGATTCATTGGTAAAGTTGAGTAAAACTGACCCAGAATTTCTGAAAAAATATTCAAAAGTTTATTTCTTAAATGAAAACTATGCCCCAGCAAAAATTACGGAAATAGATAAAACTTATCTTTTTGACAAAACAAGGCAACTCTCACTAGATGCTTCTGTTTGGCCGTTTATGCAAAAACTACTTCAGGCATCAGATAGTGATGGAATGCAAATTAAAATTGCTTCTGCTTATAGGTCTTTTGGCGAGCAATCGTCACTAAAAAATAGCTATAAAATCACTTACGGAACGGGTTCTAATAAATTTTCCGCAGATCAAGGGTATTCAGAACACCAACTCGGCACAACGATTGATTTCACAACATTAAAAATCGGAGGTGCACTTTTAGGTTTTGAAAAAACACATGCTTTTACTTGGCTTCAAGGTAATGCCTATAAGCATGGTTTTATACTTTCCTACCCTAAGACAAATGTATACTATCAGTTTGAACCGTGGCATTGGAGGTTTGTGGGAATATCTCTAGCAACATCACTTCATAATAATGGAAAAAATTTTTACGACCTAGACCAAAGAGCTATCGATTTGTATCTAATTTCTATTTTTGACGAACAGTAAAATGGGGCATATGTTAATATCTGGGTAATTACTAACGATAATGAGTTATTCAAAATTAATTCTAACTCCGCCAAGAAGATAGAAATCATCAGTCTGGAGGTTCTTAACCTAAACACACAAAAATAGTTGGTGAGACTTACACGAGACCCTAGTAATAACATCAGAGGGTCTTTTTCTATTAATAAATTAGTTCTGAAATACATTTTTTTAAACAACCCCAAAATACCAATCATATCCAACATAGGCAGTCTTGATAGTTGACAAATAAATATAAAATATTATATCCCCTAGATTAGGAGTAACCTCCCGCTACCCCTCAAGTAGGACAGTTGATTCTACATAATACTGGTTCGCAGTCCTCCACGCAATACACTCTCTCGGTCGGTCATTGAGAAAGGAATGGATCTCATCCATCTCTTCCTCACTGACGGTACTAATATC
>JBBQLO010000043.1:0-3855 GCA_038327915.1 Parcubacteria group bacterium
TCCATCTACCGAGTTGCGAGCAAGTCTATCGGGATGCCACGCCAAAATACCAGTCGCTTCGCCTTTTT
Source organism: Parcubacteria group bacterium (assembly GCA_038327915.1). Taxonomy (GTDB): domain Bacteria; phylum Patescibacteriota; class Minisyncoccia; order Phycocordibacterales; family DATDWN01; genus CAIXDB01. Next base: position 69 of record JBBQLO010000043.1, read on the forward strand.
CCATTCTCAACATCATTTCGTTAAACACAGGGCGACCTGGTATTTTGGCGGTCTGCTTTTCGACAAAGACATCAGCAACATCAATTTGTTCTTTCAACGCGAGTTCCTTTAACTCACTCAACTGGTCGGAAATACTGCGAACTTGTCTGTCTTTGTCGTCCGTAGACTTTCGAGTATATATGAAAAACTTTTTGGTTTGATTATTCATAGAATTGTATTGGCAAACGACGAGCCACGCGGAGCGTGGAAAATGCTTTCGGATTCTGAATTCGGCGGGGGGAATACATTAGTGTCGCGCCTTCGGCGCGACCCCGCTTTGTCCGTTTCTTTTGATTCCGAATTTTGGCGTGAGAGAAGAAAAATAGCAGATTTTTCGTGGGAGATTCGAACAAATTTCCTATCTACGAGCCGAGCACGTCTTGTCGGGAATCTGGCGTGAGAAGTGACGATATTACTTCGCAAGACCTTGAGTATTCTGTAATCAGAAAGTGAAAGGTGTACAGCTTCTGTAGGAAGGAGAATTTTTTTGAGTGCCGACGAGAAAAAATTGTAGGAGAAACTCTCACTTCCTACGCATAGTAAGATTATCGTGGTTATTGAGAAGTAGATTGAAGGGAGAAACCATTGTAAAATCTAGCTTTTTTCCGTTTAGCTATATTTATATATATTTACTGTGAGATAAAACTGGCATACTGATGTTCTACCATCTTGAGTGCTTTTTCATTACTTTTTTCCATTACATTCTTCTGACACTTTACTTTAGCTTACACCAAAAATGAACTTTAACAATTAAAGTTTTATGCAACAAAAAACCAGAGTGCCCTTGAAAATTAGTAGGGAGACATCAATGAATTGAGTTGGTCTCTTTTTTCTTTGAGGTCTCTTGTTGAAACATCAATTTTTGCTTCCTTGTCTTTCTGTATGTCGTTCAATTTACCCTCAAGACGAACAAGAGTTTGTTGTATTGCCTCGGTTGCCTCAGGTGTTTGAAGTAAAACATCATTCAATTCGGATATATCTCCAATAACATTTTGAAAACGTGTAGTGTATTCAGCCTCAATCTCTCTAGAAATAGCCTCAATCTGAGCCGATATTTCTTTTACCGTAGACTCAATTTCAGAAAAAGCTTGGTGTTTTTGAATATCATTTTCCAATCTTTTTTGCGTAATCCAATGGCCCATATCAGATATAGCTTCTGTAAACATTTCTGGTGGGACACTGATTTGTGTGTCGAAATAACCTGATATTTTTTTAGCAATTCCTTCCAGTTGAAAAGTGATGCGGACAGCATCTAAAGTCCTCATTGCTCCAAAGGTCATTTTTTTACTTCGTAAAACATTTCCTGTTGGGGAAAAGGAATTACCGCCATTATAGTATTCCATTTCAACAGGGTCATTGGTTTCTGAAGCAGGTCTGCTTTCTTCAAAAGCAGTTGTCCGACTTTCAGCTTTAGAAATCATTTCGTCATACATCTCAATACGAGATTTTCTGTCTGGTTGTAATGCCAAAAAGATTTTTCTCAATGAAACAACGTTACTTTTTTGATATAAAGAAACATAGACTCCAGACACTTTTTCTGTCCCAAAAACATCGGCTAATTCTTGTAAACCGTGCCAACTACCTTGACCTAGATTAAAAGTCTGCTCTCTTTCCAACCTAAGCTGATTTACTCGTTCCACAAGACGCTCATATTTTGATGATATATCATCAAAAGACTCAAGCTCTCCGTATTTATTGAGCTTTAACTTTTCTGTAGGAGCACCCAAATCTATAGGCCTGGAGTTTTCCAACTGCTGTTTAATTTCATCAGCCATATTAACAGGAGCTTCTCGACTCTTTTCATTTTGCTTTTCAATTCCCATAGTATTTTATTAAATTATAATAACCTCATAATAATATGATAAAATCATATGTAAAAAAGTTGACTTCACAATGTTATTTTCAACAATCCACAGCCTCAAGTATCTTATCTGAGGAAATGATAATTCAATGTGGTATCATTTATCTATGAGTGTAGATTTTCATATTGAATCGAGTTTCCCTAAACGAGTAATGTTTTATATCTTTAGCCTCTTTTTTCTTATCATAGTTGTGTTTGGGTTTCATGAAATGTGGAACACCTATAATCAAAATACTCATGGCTCAACGATTGATATTGGTTCAGTAGCTGGCTTCATTGTCGTATTTTTCTTCATGATTTACTTTTTTCTTCTAGCTTCGAAGCAATATATTGCGATAAACAATGGGATGCTTAAAGTTTGTTATCAAACTCCCACAATGGGCTGGATCCGTTCTGAAAAATTTCCAATACAAAATATTCATAAGGCACTTATTGGCAGTGTCATGGGATTAGAAATAAACAATATTGATATGCAACCTTACTCACCTCCGGTGTGGGGTGTTGTAGCTCCACGTGGGAAAAGGGTGGGGAGTTTAAAATATGGTGGTCTTTCATACAACTTATATATCAATGGTGATTTTCCGAAACAGAGTAGAATTATAAACTTGGGTATTTATTCACAAAAAAGTTTAGAAGATTTATTTAGTTCATTAATTAGCGTCGGAATTGAAACTAAGGTTGTGCCCAATAGCAAAGAAGATTTTGCTCAGGTGCTCAGTAAATAATATTTTTGGTAATTTTTTACTCAGTATAAAATTTTCCTTATATTACATCACTTTCTATCAAACTTCCTTAAGTAATTTGGCATTTGTTAAGTTTTTGAAAATCCAACCCGAGTAGCCCGCCAGAATCTTTATGAACCTATCAAGTCGCAACATTGCAATTACAGATATTGAAACAAGTGGAGATATTTTTGGTGTACACGAAATTTTGGAGATTGGACTGGTTCTGGTACATCCGAAAACCTATGAAATTATTGATACACTAAGTGTCAAAATCAAACCAGATCAAATTCAGAATGCTGTGCCGGCAGCTTTAGAGCGTAACGGATACAGTGAAGAAAAATGGAAAGGCGCAATTACTCTACAGGAAGGCATGGAAATGTACTCACACAAAACGAGAGACGCTATTTTTTATGCATACAATGTCAGCTTTGACTGGGGCATTATGAGACATGCCTTTCATACTACTGGAGTAAAAGATATGATGGATTATCATCGTATTGACCTTATGTCCATTGCTTATTCAAAATATAGGGACGCTGAAAGTCTATCCTTCAACACTATTTCCACACGTGCTGGTATTCCCCCAGAACCGATGCCTCATAGTGCCCTCAATGGAGCAATGCAAGGATATTACCTCTTAAAACATCTTTTTGGCTCTAAAAACTGAGCAATTGCGAAATGATATTTAATTTGTTAAATTTAAAAAGAATTTGAAATAAGCAACTGCGGGATTAGCTCAGTTGGTTAGAGCAATTCATTTACACTGAAAAGGTCGGGGTTCGAATCCCTCATCCCGCACCAATAAGGAACTCAACGATTTTTTCGGTGGATTCAAGCGGACGGCGCAAAGCGCCGACCAAGGATTTTTTGGCGGGATTGCAAGGGAATTCAGAATTTCTGGCGCGCAAGCGCGCAGAGTTTTGTCGCCAAGGAGGAGGTGCGAGCCAAAGATTTCTTTGGCACAGACCTTTTTAGCAAAAAGGTCTGAATCAGAAGCGATTTTGTCCAATGACTGAGCCTTCGTTACCCATTCTTTCATCGGTTCGAGCCAATCATTCTGCTTGTGTGAAAGAGATGTCATTTCTTCTTCGAGCGACTTCTTGGAAAGCAATAGTTTTGATTTATGTTCACGATATATTTCTCGTTCAATATCCTGTTCTAA
>JBBQLO010000044.1:0-3741 GCA_038327915.1 Parcubacteria group bacterium
TAGACAAAATTGCTTCTGATTCAGACTTTTTTACTAAAAAGGTCTGTGCCAAAGAAATCTTTGGCTCGAACCTCCTCCTCGGCGAAAAACAGGTGCGCGCAAATGCGCCAAATTTGGATTCTTTTTTGGCGAATTCCAAGGTGGATTTTGGCGGAAACCATTGGGACGCGCTTCGCGCGTCCCGCATTTTGGCTTCTAAAAAACCGATTAGTTCGTTACTGGTGCGCCCGGCAGGAATCGAACCTGCGACCATCTCCTTAAAAGGGAGCTGCTCTACCGACTGAGCTACGGGCGCAAATAATACATTAATATACAATTAACACATATATGAATGACTGACAAAATATATCAGAAAAACAAATAAAGTCCAATTGAAAAACCCAAACGCATTTCCAAAACTACATTTGCAAAATAGCTTTCTCGAGCATCACTGGTAATTCCCCTTCGCCTTGGCGAACTTTGTGGGTCATCAACATAAGACTGGAGGAAAGGTCGAGTAATTCTTCGTGACTAAAATTATCTGCACCTGCAAGAGCGTTTTTGTATACAAAAGGTGACAACCCTGTTTCTTGTTGACTTTTAGCGCGACTCGCCAATATCATATTTTTAACCTGCCAAAAAATCACACCGTGAATCTCTTCCGCGGCTATTCCAAGACGAAGAAAATAAATATATGAAACCCATACATTTTTTTTGTCTCTTTTTGCAAAATAATTTGCAATGGAAAAAATATTAGAAAACGATGCATCTTTTACCTGAATGATGGTGGCAGCAAATTCTTGTGATTTCTCTACTATTTTTTCGATTTTTTTTACCGTTACCACATCTACTTTTCCCTCAAGAATAAGAAAAATGTGTTCTGCAGACTGTGCTTCGACGAGGTGTCCGAGTACAAATTCTTTTATTTCTTTTTTCTCAAAAACAGTATCAAGAACCACAATGTATTTTTGACTAAACAAGCCCTGAGATATAAGCAACTCCTCATATTGCTGATCTGTCCAGTTTTCGGACGTGATTTTAAATACTTCTGAGTCTGGTCTTTTTTTAGCCAGCATATCCAAAAGTTCGTGCAATTTAGCTCGAGATTTGTGTGCATCTGTACCATGAAGAAAGTAAATCATTAGTTTAGATTATGTAAATCTTGCTATACTTCTTTTGTATCTCCCCAATTATCCCCCACCGACGCATTGGCGGAACATACCACCCCTTCTGTCTTTTTAGAATCAACTACACTTTCCATTATTTTTTTTATCTCTGGAGTAATTTTTTCAATTAGTTCTTCTTTTATTTCATACACCAATTCGTCGTGAACTTGCAACAACAACCTCACATCATTTTGAATATTTTTTACAGCCAGCATTTCATCTATTTCAATCATGGCTAGCTTAATAATGTCAGCTTCAGTACCTTGAATAGGGGCATTGATAGCCATGCGTTCAGCTGAGGCGCGCATGAATGGCAATTTGGATCGAATATCGGGAAAGTATCTTCGACGCCCAAAAAAAGTTTCTGTGTATCCTTTTTGTGCCGTTTCTCGCTTGATCTTTTCAAGGTACTCTGCAAGACCTGAAAATTTCTCAAAATATTGATCAAGAAATTCTTGTGCTTCTTCTTTGCTTCCTCCTAAATTTTGCTTGAGGGCAAGAACCCCCATACCATACATGACGCCGAAATTAATAATTTTAGCTCGTCGACGCATGTCTTTTGTTACTGCCTCTGCATGCACACCAAACACTTCACTCGCCACAGCAGTATGCACATCTTGACCATTTCGGAAAATATCAATCAGTTTTTCATCCTTAGAAAGAAATGCGGCTATACGAATTTCTATCTGAGAGTAGTCGAATGAAACAAGTTTAAAACTTTTTTCAGCAATAAAAGATTTGCGAATCTCGCGCCCCAAATCAGTTTTGTTTGGAATATTCTGCAAGTTTGGATTGAGTGATGACATGCGTCCCGTCGCAGACCCAGCCTGCATAAAATCTGAATGGAGTCGATGATTAAGGTCGACTTGTGTCGGTATCGTATCAATATATGTTCCGAGGAGCTTGGCAAGTTCCCTATATTCGAGTACCAGCCCTCCAATAGGATTATCCTCTCGTAGTTTCTCCAACTCCGACTCTTTTGTCGAGTATCCCCCGCTCGCTGTTTTTTTCTGATTTTTGCTTTTTAATCCCATTTTGACAAATAAAATTTCTCCGAGCTGTTTGGGCGAAGCAATATTAAATTCCTCTCCAGCTATTTTCCATATTTCTTTTTCCAAGCGGGATAATTCTAAATGGTATTTTTTGGATAATATTTCCAGTCTATCAATATCTATTTTAATTCCCCATTCCTTCATTTTTTTAGTAATCACAATGAGTGGTTTTTCTATTTTTTCCCATACAAAAGTTAATTCCTGGTCTTGTAGTGTTTTTTGAAGTGCCACTTTTGCCTCGTGCAATGAATTTGTTCTTGTGTAAGACAAAATATCGTTCAAGTCGGGTGTCGTTTTATTTGAATCAACTACCCAGAGCATGATGCCTGTTTCATAAAGTTCTTCCGTAGAAATTCCTGGTAACATTTCTGCAAAACCTTCTCTCAAAGCTTGTCCGTCATTACCCAGCGAACCGGTAGAAACGGAAAGTGCCTCAGCAACTTTTACCCCTAGCACGCGAAACTCAAGTTGAATAAATAAATTCTGTATATCTTTCATGCCGGCTTCCTCTGCTATTTCCTCGCGCCATATCTTTTCAGGTAACACAAAATGAATCGGCGCATCACGACGAATAGTGGCCAGCATTTTTGAAAATAAAGCTTCTTCTTCTCCCACTTTTAAAAGTTCAATGATTCGAGGTTTAATCCCAGCTTTCAAAAATAAACTCTCGTCTTTTTTCAGTTTTTTGTATATATCTTCAATTGTTCCAAAACCAATAATAAGTTCTTCGGCTGTTTTTTCTCCAATACCCCTTATACCAACAATGTTGTCAGACGGATCCCCTCGCAGCCCCTTATAGTCGGGTAAAAATTCCGGACCAAATCCAAAACGCTTTCTCACAGCAGACTCGTCGTATATCACCGTATCTTTAATACCTTTTTTCAATGTGTAGACTCTCACTCGTTCGCTAGAAACGAGTTGTAGTGTATCCATGTCTCCAGAAGCGATAACAACATCTATGTTTTTAGTATCCTTGGTATCTTTCAAAATCGTTTCCACAATAGTCCCAAGCATGTCGTCTGCTTCAAACCCGGGTGAGGAATACATGGGAATATGAAATGCCTTAAAAACTTCTTTTGAACGCTCGAGTTGTCTGACCAAAGCTTCGTCTGTTTTTTTGCGACCTGCCTTGTATGCATCGTAGACTTCATGGCGGTGAGTCGGCTCTGGTAAGTCATAGCAAGCCACAATATAGTCGGGGTTTACTTCTTTAACCAGTTTAATAATCATGGTACATAACCCATATAAGGCGCCAGTCGGCTCATGTTTTGAGGACTCAAAATCAGGCATCGCATGATATGCCCTGTGTAATATGGCGTGAACATCGAGAAGTGCGAGGGTTTTAGGAGAAGTTTTGGACATGAGTTTAAGATAAGTCTAATTATAGCATTTATTTTCTTATCCCGCAATAGGCCATAATTAACTGTTACCCAACTCTCCTGAATAGTTTTCTGTTAAATCTGAGGTCCTCCGTGTTTCCTTTGAACATCATATAGCTTGTTTCGCATTTTCTCAATCTTCGAGAGAAGAGTTTTTGGATTGAG
>JBBQLO010000045.1:0-3187 GCA_038327915.1 Parcubacteria group bacterium
GATTTTCTCAAAAAGATTGGTTCGAACTTCCGCATTGCCGACCGCTCTTTGTTTTTGGATTTCAAAAATGCCTTCAAAATTGCGGAAAAATACCATGCCGACCCCGCAAATGCGGGGGAGGATTCTATTGATTTCACAAAATGTGATTCTTGGCGGAGGCGATGAGATTCGAACTACGTGAGTCGCACCTCTATCATAGCTATATATGTTGCACCACTTACTTGGGTAGGTGGGTTGACACCGATAAAAAAATGTGTTGGCGGAACCGGGGAGATTCGAACTCCCGATCAGGTATAACCCCGATGCCTCTTTAGCAAAGAGGTACGTTAGACCACTCCGACACGGCTCCATTAGAACATAGTTCCAATTGGGTATTATACCAGATTCCGACCAATATTTTTTAGTTATTTTCTTTTAAGAAGTTCAGCATTGTCTCTGCGTCTGATACATGAAATGGGTCACCATCAAAATTATCAGACATACCGTCTTCTGAAAAAACTTTTTTTATTATGCCATTTTCAACTAACATAGAATATCTCCAAGACCTTTCGCCAAAACCTAAATTTTCTTTTTTAACTAGCATCCCCATTCCTCTTGTAAAATCACCATTACCATCAGGAAGTAAGAAAACATTTTTAGCATTTAGCCTTTGGCCCCAATTGTACATTACAAAAGCATCATTAACAGATAAACAAATCACTTGGTCAATTCCAAAGTTTTTGAACTCTTCAAATTTTTCTTCATAGCCGGGCAAATGAGTCGAGGAACAAGTGGGAGTATAGGCACCAGGCAAAGCAAACAGTACTATTTTTTTATTAGCAAATATCTCTTGAGTTGTCAGATCTTGCCAACGGTAAGGATTGTCTCCTTCTACAGAATCGTCACGCACTCTGGTTTTAAAAGTTACCTCGGGCACATTTTTATTTTCTATATTTTCTTTCATATATTTAAGATTGTACTACAAAAAATAATTTTATTCAATTATTGAAATAGGGGATTTTGTGCTAAAATAGTCTAAATACGGATCGGTGCATGAGTGGCTTAAATGAACAGTTTACTAAACTGTCGACGGGGTTAAACCTGTCCGAGGGTTCGAATCCCTCCCGATCCGCAAGGAATTTTTAAAAATTATTTTTCAAAATAACGTTTGATTTTTTGAAATTATGTTGTATAATTACCTTACTTGTAAAGCTTCGTCATTTTGACGAGTAAGCAAGAAGGGACCTTAGCTATGAACAAACAGCTCTATGCCTCGGGTGCAGCTTTGAAGGCACACATGCCTTCTGTGCATCTCAAGGTGCAGGATTGGGGCCTGACCACCGTCAAGTCCTACATGATCGCCAAAGGCGTATATCCTGCCCATCAAGTCGATGCGGTGGAGGTGGAATACAAACGCTTTTTGACCCTCTGCTTCGCGTTTCCTCAACTCGCTTTCGCCATCTCGGCGGAGGTGGACAAATTCTGGCATGTCCATATCCTGTTCACTCAGGATTACCACGCCATGTGTTTGGAGATAGGTGGGGGCTTCCTCCATCATCGTCCTGACATACTGGATACAGATGAGTTGCTGGAGAAGTGTTTCTACCGGAACACCCTTCCAGCCTACCAAGACAATTTCGGACCCATTACTCCGGATCTCTCGAGGTCTGTTATCTGCATCTGCAGACCGGATGGACCATCCACAGATCCTAACATGGAGTACGAGATGCTCATGGCGACATGAACTACAAATAGGTTCGGGGTGTTTAACAGATACCTCGGACCTATAACTTTTTAGAAAAAAAATATGTTAGTAGGAGCACTATTTAAAATAAAAGAAAACAAATTAAATGTTTGGAAAGATTGGGAACAAGTTTTAATGAAAAACAAACTTGAAGCAATTGAAACTCTTAAAGAAGAAAATATGTTGATTGAAGGATCAATGACTTTTAAAATTGGAGAAGATAATTATGCAATATTGTTTGGATACCACGAGGAGGAGCTGAAGCCTTCAACCGAAAAAGAAATAAATATTATACACAAAAGAATAAAATCAGAATGTTTGGAGTATATTTCTAAAATAGATGCGGGATATTTTGTAAAGCAATACTAAATTAAGCTTTTCTCATATCAATTCTTATTGGCAATCTTTTTCCCAACTCAATCATGATAGTTAAATACATAAAAACCAACTTTCAACTTTTCGCAAACCTCTTTCAAGTAAAATATTTACCTTATTATTTGATGATTATATTTTCAACTGTTATTTTAGTTATGAGTGGTTTTGATTGGCAATATTTTATGCTGGTTATTCAAAATGTCCCAACCTACTTTTTGTTTGTTGCAGATATTTTAGGATTTTTGATTTGCCTTTTAGCACCTCTAGGATTATTTGTCCTACGTAAAAAGAGTGATTTTGCAGCTAGTGCATATTTAGCTAGTTTATACGTAGTGACAGTTGGGTACATGGCATCTACATTTATAAAAATATTTACAGGCAGGGTATCGCCGCCAGATGACATTATTCACAATAGCCTAAACATTCAAACTGTAATAGACAATAGTCACAACTTTCAATTTGGTTTAATGCGCGAGCAGATTATAGGTGGTTTCCCGTCAGGTCATGCGACTATAATGTTTACTCTCGCTTTTGTTTTATCGAGTTTTACCAAAAATATATATTTGAAAGTATTGTTTTTTGCAATTGCTATATTTGTTTCTGTGGGAGTTTCGCTTGTGTTTCATTGGTTATCTGAAGTCTTAGCAGGAGCAATACTTGGCTTTGTTGTGAGTGATGTTATACTTAAAAAATATGGTAAAGAAAATAAATTATAAAAATTCTGCTTTAGTTTTTAGTTTTGTATTTTTTAATAGTGCAAGTGCGAAAATAAAAATTTATAGTGATAAAGAAATTACAAAAATGTCTGGTGAGGATTTTAAAAGTTGGGAAGTGCCACTTGGGAATTATAAATACGTAACCGATGGTCCTAAAAAAGGTTATGTATATTTGTGTAATGCGCGCAAAGACAACTTTGGTGCTCAAAATGAAGGCCCTTGGATAAATAAAACTAATGACTTGGATGAATGCCATGGTATTATTTCCCAAATTAAATTGGATGGAAAATATGTAAATAGTTATCACTATGTTATGACAAAAGATTTTCCTTATTCAGTTTCCTGTTTTAAAGGAAAAGGAGATCAATTGCAA
>JBBQLO010000046.1:0-2866 GCA_038327915.1 Parcubacteria group bacterium
TTCCTCTTTCCCCGCTTTGAGGTATTCTTCCAAGGCATCCCTCATTACTTCTTGTTTTGTTTTCATTGTCATGAAAACACGGTAACCTATTTATGGACTATCCATATGGAGTTGGGTAACAGTATTTTTGGCCTATATCGCAATCTTCAAATGTTTATTTTTTTGTGTTATGCTTTTATCATGATATACACAATTGTAGGACTCGGGAATCCGGGAGAAGAATACGAGAGTACCCGACACAATGCGGGGCGTATGATGGTAGAGTGGTTTGGCAAGACATATGATGCTGAATTTTCAGTTAATAAAAAAATAAAAGCTCATAGTGCCAAGGTAAAAGCTGGTAAGGCGTCTGTCGTTCTTGTTCTTCCTGATACGTTTATGAACAACTCTGGAAATGCTGTAAAGCCTTTTGTTGGTAACCTGAAAGCCGCAGAAAAACTGGTGGTTATTTACGATGATCTCGATTTGCCTTTTGGTACCCTGAAAATATCTTTTAACAGATCATCGGGGGGACATAAGGGTGTTGAGTCAATCATCAAATCTCTTAAAACTGAAAAATTTGTCCGTATTCGTGTGGGTATTTCTCCGACAACTGCAAGTGGTAAACTCAAAAAGCCAAATGGAGAAGAAGCGGTAACAAAAATAATTCTCGGGAAGTTTAAACCAGAGGAATTGCGAGTCTTGAATAAACTTTCAAAGAAAATCAATGAAAGTCTGGAGACATTTATGAGCTCTGGTTTGCAAAAAATGATGAGTCAGTTTAATTAGGTCTTATACTTGATTATTTATAAAGATAAAGATAGGATCTTCAGTGGAGGTATTTTATGAAAACTTTTCTGTTTCTTCGGGGTGTTTTAAGAACCCCATACAAAAATTTGATTTTTGAAAAACGCTCCAAAAAACCGATTTATATAATTGTTTTAATGGAGTCTTGCGTCGTGGGGGCTCTGTTACTAAAACCTCTTACACCGCTCGGATTGGTTGGAATTTTTATGAGTACTTTACTTGTGATTGTCGCACTTCCTTTGACAGTATATTTGTCTGATGATCGTGAAGACAGGCAAAGAACCTTGAGGTTGATCACGAGTATTCACGAATTTCGCAAACTCTTTGATGAGTGATCAATCGAAAGATTTATGAGTCCAGCAAACAGCCGTCCTGATTCAAGGATGGCTGTTCTTTATTACTCTATAATTATTTCTTTATTCAGCTTTTTTACTTGGGTCGAGGTAGGAGAGAGTCATCTTTTGTTCTTTTGCGTCAAAGAGTGTGATTTTGAATGTATAGGTTTTACCTAATTCAAGTCGGTCGCGGAGTTTTTCTTCGCTACCAAATTCGGAGATATGGACGAGCCCAGCAATACCTTCTTCGATACTTGCGAGCGCGCCATGTTTGTTGAATTTAATAACTACACCAGAGACGATATCGTCTTTTTTGTATTTTTTCTCGGCTTCTTTCCATGGATTTTCTTTGAGAGCTTTGATTGAAAGTGATATTTTTCCGTCTTTTATTTCTATTATTTTGACATGCACTTTTTCACCGATGTGGAAAAGTAGCTTTGGATTTTCTACCAATGCCCAGTCGATTTCTGATATGTGGACGAGACCTTCTAGGCCTTCCTCAAGTTTGACGAAGACTCCGAAGTCAACCATGCCCGTCACTTCTCCGTTAACTTCATCTCCGAGAGTGTATTTACCAATAATATGGTCTTTGTTTTTTTGTTCAGGATTTTTTTCAGAGAAGATAAGCTTACCTTCTTTTGGAGATGCTCCGATGATAGCAACAGATATTTTTTGTCCGACTAGTTTGCGGAGTTCTTCTAGAATACGGTCTTTGTCACCATCTGAAACTCTTGGATAGTGTTCTGTTTTGAGCTGGGAGGCTGGTAAAAATCCTGAGATGCCCTGCCATGAGAGGATAAGTCCACCTTTGTTTGCTTCTTGAATAGGAAGTTCAAATATTTTCTTGTCGCGTATAGCGTCTTCTGCTTCACTCCAGATGAGCGCTTGACGTGCTTCTTTAAGAGAAATTTCAATATAGCCGTCTTTGTTTGATAGGGAAACTACCTTGCCGGCAACAGTATCACCAACATTTATTTTTTTAATAATGTCACGAGCATTGATGTATTCGCGACCGTAAATAATACCCGTACCGAATGGGGGAATGTCGATATAGACTGCAGATTTTTCGATACCAATAACCTTGCCTTCTATGACATCGTCTAGAGAAGGTGGGGTCGCAGAGTCGTTTAAGACTTTCGACATCACCGTTTCTTTTTTGGTTTTTTCTTGCCCGACTTCGCTTGAGTCAATTTCACTATTTCCAGACTCTTCTACATTTTCTATAACCTCCTTTTTCTCGTTTTTTGTTTCAGTTTTTGTTGCATTCATACGTATAGTGTGGGAGAAGGCCGAACTTCAATTTAAAACTTTTGTCTCATCACACCTTTTTACAGACCCGCATAAATCTCCGATGAGATTTTGCTTTGCTCGTCGCTCAAGAAAATTATAAACGGGTTACCGTTGTAATTTTCTAAGCTCCTGTGCAATGTCTGTAAAAAGGTGCTACTTCGACGAAGTTTCAATTTCATTTCCGTCATCGAGAAGAGAAGTCTTGGTTTAACATCTCCCACTGTTAATAAATATACGAAGATAAGTATACATATTTTGGGAATTTGTGATACTTGACAATATATATAAGAGGGTGTATAATATGTTAAGAATGAACATGTAAATTCTGGGGTGAAGTGCAACTCCAGCTGTTAATCTTTCAGTATACCATACTCTTTACTCACTTCATTCGCACTCCTGTACCGGAGTGATTTTTTGTATTTGTTGTTCATGATTTCAATTTTTTCTTGGAACTC
>JBBQLO010000047.1:0-2579 GCA_038327915.1 Parcubacteria group bacterium
GCACCAGAATAGAACTCAAAGGTTTTGTATATTTTTATTGCTTGTGCTCCCTTACTTACGGGTGATGGTTCTTCCACTCATCAGTACCACTCCTAAAGATTTTTTGAAATCCCATTTTGGGAGGGTACACGCATTATGTGCGGGTACCCATTTTTTTTGTCTCAAATTTTCTTTATACTATTCTTAATTTTTTCAATTATAAATTTCTTGTCTCTGTATTTTTTTACAATGTTTTCTGCTATTATTTGTTTTATGAGAGAAGCACTCTATAGAAAATACCGGCCGCACACTTTTGCAGATGTGGTGGGACAGGATCATATTGTGAAGGTACTCGAAGCTTCTGTTGCAAGCGGGGACATTTCGCACGCGTATCTTTTTGCAGGTACGCGGGGAACGGGTAAGACTTCGGTGGCTAGGATTTTTGCCAAAGCTATCGGCACTACGCCCAACGACATTTTAGAAATCGACGCTGCTTCTAATAATCTCGTCGAGGACATGCGGTCGCTCAACGAATCTGTACACACCCTTCCTTTTGAATCAAAGTATAAAGTATACATTTTGGATGAAGTGCACATGCTTTCTAAAAGTGCTGCCAATGCATTTCTTAAAACTCTCGAGGAACCGCCGCCTCATGTTGTGTTTATTCTCGCCACTACCGAGCTACACAAAATACCGGAGACCATTCTTTCTCGCTGTCAGTCATTTGCATTTAAAAAGCCAAGTCAAGAGATGTTACAAAAAGTAGTTATAACTGTGGCACAAAAAGAAGGATATGAAATAGATTCTGCTTCGGCTGAACTCATTGCACTCCTCGGTGATGGATCTTTTCGTGACACACTCGGGATACTAGATAAAGTCTTGGCGTACTCGGCAGGAGGCACACAAGAACATTCTCAAGTAAATAAAATTGCACATAAAAAAATTTCTGAAGATGCTGCGCGTGTTATCACCGGTGCTCCATCTGTAGATCTCGTTCACGACATCATTTCTGCCATTGCACTCGGTGATTTACATCTGGGTCTGTCCACAACGCAACGTACGACAGAACAAAATATAGACATGTCCGTGTTTATCAAACTTATTCTGCATTCTGCTCGGGCAGTCTTGCTGGTGCGTTTTGGGGCAGCTGACGTTATTCGCAAGGATCTCTCAGAAAATGAATTTATTTTTGTAAGTGAACTTGCAAAAAGTGCTACGGAGAGTGACGCTTTTTCTTCACAGACTCTCGTCTTACTCCTCACAGCATACGAAAAAACTCAAGGTGCCTACATTCAGTCTTTGCCACTTGAGTTAGCTTTGATAGAGATTATCGGAAAGGGAAGTGGAAAAGAATTCAAAAAAGTGTAAGATTGAAATGTTTGAGAATGGAAGACAATAAAAGAATGGGAGATCGTCTAACGGTAGGACAGAGGCCTTTGAAGCCTTTAATCGGGGTTCGATTCCCTGTCTCCCAGCCAAAAAATAGAATCGCCGTTTTCGCCAAAATTCGGAGCTATGCCTCGCGACGCGACTGGAGTTTCTGCCAGAATTCGCCAAGGGTATTTGAAATCCAAAAAGAGCGAGCGGGACGCGAGGCGGGGGTTCGAGCCAATCTTTTTAAGAAAATCTCTTTTGGCTTCGAGATTTTCTTCGTTTGCTAAAATTATGGCTTGGTTACTGTCTAAAATGAATTGATAAGAGCGTTCGAGCCAGCGATTGCCTTTTCGTTCAAAATCCGTCAATTTCTCTGAAAAATCAATTTTCTGGTTGAGGAGTTTTTGTTTCTTAGCGACATACTCCTCGCTCGTAATTGTGCTGTCTAAATGAGCGTCAAGGAGCTTGTCTAGCGTCTCCTCAACACTTTTGATTTGATTTTTCAGATTTTGAACGAAAAGGGCGTCAGAGTGGAAACTGCTCGCTTGTTCCTTGTCTAGTTCAGCGAGCATAAATTCTTTCCATTCGGACGGTAAAGAAACTTTTTTGATAGTGTCATCCACTTGTTCGGCGAGGAATTCTTCGCGGATATTTTTTTGTGCGCAAACACCTTTCTTTTTTGTGCAACGATAATAGGTATGACCTTTCTGCACTTCGCTTGTGATACCACAACCACATTCTCCGCACAAAAATATTCCGCGAAAGATATGTTTGTTAATTCCTCGCTTCATTGGGTGAGCATTCCTCGCCGATATTTCAGCACACTTATCAAAAAGTTTTTTTGAAATCGCTGGTTCGTGCTTTCCTTGGTAAAGTTCTTTGTTGAAAAGAAACATTCCGTAATAAAAAGGATTTTTCAAAATCATCTGCGTGTTTGAAACGGTGAGAACTTTACCATTTTTAGACAGCAAGCCTTTTTGGGCGAGCAAATTCCTTGTATCTTTCAGAGAATAATTTCCACCTCTCCCTACCCCTCAAGTAGGACAGTTGATTCTACATAATACTGGTTCGCAGTCCTCCACGCAATTGGCCCGTACCCCAAATTTCGTACACCAATCTTGTATAATTAGCAGTACTAATATACAAACATATGAAAAAACGTATCGCTCCCGAAATCAAGGAGCAAATCATTAACCGTATCAAAAATGATGGTGTCACTGTTGCAC